>JBJMGZ010000027.1:0-7675 GCA_045807605.1 Thermoanaerobaculia bacterium
CCGCGCCTTTGCCGACGATGCCGCGATCGTCTCGGGCTTCGCCACCTTCCGCGGGCGCAGCGTGGCCGTGATCGGCCACCAGAAGGGGCGCGACACCAAGGAGCGGATCATCCGCAACTTCGGCCAGCCGCGGCCCGAGGGCTACCGCAAGGCGCTGCGCATCATGAAGCTGGCCGAGAAGTTCGGCATCCCCGTGCTCACCTTCAGCGACACGGCCGGCGCCTATCCGGGCCTCGACGCCGAGGAGCGCGGCCAGGCCGAGGCCATCGCCCGCAACCTCCTGGAGATGGCCGTGCTGCGGGTGCCGATCGTGGTCACCATCACGGGCGAAGGCGGCAGCGGCGGCGCGCTCGCCCTGGGCGTCGGCGACCGCGTGCTCATCCTGGAGTACGCCACCTACTCGGTGATCTCTCCGGAAGGGTGCGCGGCCATCCTCTGGAAGGACCAGGACAAGAAGGCCGAGGCTGCCGAGGCCATGAAGCTGACCGCGCCCGACCTGCTGGAGCTGGGAGTCGTGGACCACATCATCCCCGAGCCGCCGGGCGGCGCCCATACCGATCCGGAGACGGCTTGCCGCCGCGTCGGCGACGCGGTCGAAGCCACCCTCGCCGAGCTGCAGCGCCTCAGCCCCAACGATCTCATCGCCCGCCGCTACGCCAAGTTCCGGACGCTCGGGGTCTACGACGAGCCCTGACCGGCTGCCCCGCATGGAGTGGGTTCCTGCGCTGCTGCCTGCGGCTGCCGCGGAGCTGGAGCGCGCCGGCTTCCCGGCGTGGCTCGCGGCGCCGCTCGCCCGCCGCGGCGTGAGCGACGCCGGATCCGCCGAGCTCTTCCTGAACCCTACCCTGGAGCAGCTCCACGATCCGTTCCTCCTCGCCGGCATGGAGGAGGCGGTCGAGCGGCTGCTCCGCGCCCGGGCGGACCACGAGCGGATCGCCATCGTCGGCGACTACGACGTGGACGGCGTGACCTCGACCGCGCTCCTCCTGGCCGTGCTCGGCGCCTGCGGCATCGACGCGGTGCCGATCCTGCCGCACCGGCTGCGCGAGGGATATGGATTTCAGCCGGTGCACGTGGAGCGCGCCCGCGAGCAGGGCTGCCGCCTGATCGTCACCGCGGACTGCGGCAGCTCGTCGCTGGCTGCGGCCGAGCACGCGTTTTCGTATGGCATCGGGGTGCTGGTCACGGATCATCATCTTCCCGGCTGCGAGCTGCCGCCCGGGACGCTCCACATCAATCCGCACCAGTCCTGCTGCACCTATCCGTTCCGGGACCTGGCCGCGGTCGGGCTGGCTCTGAAGCTCTGCCAGGCGTTCGCCGGCCGTTGTGGACGGACGGTGGAACCCGCCCGGCTGCTGCGCATCGCCTGCCTGGGCACGATCGCCGACCTGGTGCCGCTCCACGGCGAGAACCGGGTGATCGCGACGCTCGGCCTGCGCGCGCTGGCGGAGCCGCGGTCCGAGGGGTTGAAAGCGCTGATCAAGCAGTCCGGCGTGAAGCCGCCGTTCTCCGCCGCGGACGTGGGCTACCGGCTGGGACCGCGCCTCAACGCGGCCGGCCGGCTGGACAACGCGGAGAAGGCGCTGGAGCTGCTCCTCAGCCGGGACCCGCGCCGCGCCCTGGAGCTGGCGGTCGAGCTCGACGGCTGGAACCGCGAGCGCCAGATGGAGGAAGCCCGGGTGGTGGAGGAGGCCCGCCGCCGGTTCATGGCGGACCCGCTGCCGCCGATCCTCGTGGCCTGGAGCCCGGAGTGGCACAAGGGGGTGGTCGGGGTTGCGGCCGGGCGCATCGCCAAGGAGCTGCGCCGGCCGACGCTGCTCCTGGCGGTGGAGGGGGAGCTCGCGACCGGCTCGGGGCGCAGCGTGCCCGGCCTGGAGCTGCACGGCTTCCTCTCGGCCTGGAAGGACCGGATGGAGCGCTTCGGCGGCCATGCCCAGGCGGTCGGCCTGACCGTGCGCCTGGACGCTCTGGAGGACCTGCGGAGCGAATGGGAGGTGGCGGGCCGCGAGTGGCCCGACGCGCTGCTCGCGGGCCGGCACGAATACGAGCTGCACCTGGAGCCGCGGCAGCTTTCCTCCGCGCTCCTGAAAGACCTCGCGAGGCTGGAGCCCTACGGCCAGGGCAATCCCCGGCCGCTCCTGCGCACCGGCCCGCTGAAGCTCGACGGCGCGCCGCGCGCCTTCGGCGGCGGCCACCTCTCGGCCCGCACCCGGGGCGCGGACGGCGCCACGGTCGAGCTGGTGGGCTGGGGCTGGCAGGGGAGGGCGACCGACCTCGACGGCGCGTTCGAGGTGCTCGGCCACCTGGAGCCGGACTCGTATCGCGGCGGCGTGGTGCTGCGGCTGGTGGACGCTCGGGGGGTCTGAGAGCCCCCACAGCATAGAATGGCTCTCCTGATGGCACGCCGCCCCAACATCCGCCGCCTGCGCAACCTCCTGCTCCTGGTCATGGTGCTGCTCATCGGCGGCCTCGGCGGCCTGTTCGTGTTCGGGCGGATGGGGAAGGACCCGATCAAGAAGCCGCTCGAAGAGGGCGAGGTGTCCAAGGCCGGGGAGGGCACGGCGCTCATCGGCGAGGACTTCGACTACACGTTCACCGAGCGCGAGCGCCCGATCTTCCGCATCCGCGGCGACAGCATCCGCGCCGACCAGGGGGGCACGATCTTCCTCGACGGCGTCGGCCTCACGCTCTACGACGAGGAGGGGCGCTCGTACCACGTGGAGAGCCGGCAGGCGAGCTTCAACCGCGAGAGCAACGAGGGCCGGCTGCAGGGCGACGTGGTCCTCAAGGGTCCGTCGGGGCTGATGCTCCGCACGGCGCAGCTCCACATCAACGAGAAGGGGCGGGTGCTGATCAGCCCCAAGCCGGTGGTGATGCGCTACGCCGACATGTACGTCGCCAAGGGCGACAAGATGCGGGTGAACCTGGACGACGAGATGTTCGTGCTCGCCGGCCACTCGCGGGTGGACAGCCTGCCCGGCGCGGAGATCCCCCTGAACCTCTCGGCCGAGCGCACCGTCTACGACCGCAAGCAGCGGCTGCTGCGGGTCGAGGGCAACGCGGTGCTGCGGCGCGGCCCCGAGCAGGTCAAGGCCAAGCGCCTCTCCGCCAACCTGACCGAGGACGAGAGCGGCCTGACCTTCGTCCGCGCGCTGTGGAACGTGAGCGGACGGATCTCCGGCTCGGGGGACTCGGCCTCCGTCGTCCGCTTCGCGGGCCGGGACCTCGCGGTCCAGTTCCAGCCCGGCTCGGAGAACCAGGCGCGCAAGATCGTGCTCGAAGGCGGCGAGAACAACAAGGCCATGATCGAGACGACCGGCGCCGGCAGCGCCGGAGCGGCCGGCATGACCCGCACGCTCACGGCGCTCCAGATCGAGGGGATGCTGGCACAGGGTGTGCTCACGCAGGCGGAGGCATTCGGAGGGGTCGACCTGCGCGAGACCACCCGCGGCGGGGGCCAGAAGGAGGTCCGCCGGGCGACCGGCATGCGCGCCGACGCGGCCTTCCGGCCCGACGGCCAGCTCGCCTCGGTGAACCTGCACAACAAGGTCACCTTCCGCGACGCGCAGACGAAGGCCACGGGCGACCGGGCCTCCCTCGACCTGGACTCGGGCCGCGGCGAGTTCTTCGGGGATCCGGTCGAAGCGGTGAGCGAGCGCGGGCGGATGACCGCGCCGCGCGTGCTCTACAACGTGGAGAACCAGATCCTCAACGCGACCGGCGGCGTGCGCGCCGTCATGGAGCAGAAGGACGACTCGCAGCTCGCCGGCACGGCGCTCGGCGAGGGCGAGGGTCCGGTCCACGTGGAATCGCGGGAGGCCCTCTGGCGCAAGGAGCCGCAGTCGTTCCTGTTCCGCGGCGACGTGCGCGCGTGGCGCGGCGAGAATTTGATGCTGACGACCGAGCTGCGAGGAGACCAGGCCGAGGACCGGCTGACCGCGGCGGGCGGGGTCAAGACGCTGTGGATTCCCGTGGACAAGGGTGCCGCCCCCGGACAGCCCAAGGCGAAGCGGGCGCCGGTCGAGGTCGTGGCCCAGGAGATGACCTACCTCGAGGGGGGCGACCTGCTCACCTACACCGGCTCGGTGCGGGTGGTGCAGGAGGGCAAGACGCTGACCTGCGACCGCCTGGACGTGGAGCTGACCCAGGAGAACCGGGCGAAGCTCATGACCTGCAACGGCGACACGCGCCTCAACGATCCCAAGGAGGGACGGCGCATCGCCGGGCAGAAGGCGGTGTACGATCTCGCGGCGAAGCGCATGGAGATCACGGGCGACAAGGTGACGATGCAGGACCGCGAGGGCAACCAGGTGCAGGGAAGGCGCGTCATCTACTCCGTCGAAGACGGCAAGGTGGAGGTCAAGGGCAAGGAAGACAAGCCGGCCGTACCGACGCAGATACCCACGCCGGCACCGGCAGCCGGGACGGGGAGCGGGCGGGGATGACGGCGAGGAGGCAGAAGCTCTCCACCTTGAGTCTCCGCAAGGTCTATCGCGGTCGCGCCGTGGTCAAGGACGTGTCGATCGAGGTCGGCCCCGGCGAGATCGTCGGCCTGCTCGGCCCGAACGGCGCGGGCAAGACCACGACCTTCTACATGGTCGTGGGCCTGACGCCGCCGGACGCCGGGCAGGTCTTCCTGGGCAGCGAGGACATCACCGACCTGCCGATGTACCTGCGGGCCCAGCGCGGCATCAGCTACCTGCCGCAGGAGCCCTCGGTCTTCCGGCGGATGAGCGTGGAGGACAACCTGCGCTCCATCTTCGAGACCCTGGACCTGTCGCACGCCGAGCAGGAGCGGCGCATCGACCAGCTCATCTCCGACTTCGGCCTGGCCAAGGTGAGGAGGAACAAGGGGTTCTCGCTCTCCGGCGGCGAGCGGCGCCGGGTCGAGATCGCGAGGGCGCTGGTGATCAGCCCTTGGTATATCCTTCTCGACGAGCCCTTCGCCGGCATCGACCCGATCGCGGTGCTGGACATCCAGGGTATCATCCGGCACCTGAAGTCGATGGGGATCGGGATCCTCATCACCGACCATAACGTGCGGGAAACATTGAAAATAACCGATCGGGCCTATATCATCAACAATGGCGAGATCCTGCGAGCCGGATCGCCTGCCGAGCTGTCGGCGGACCCCCAGGTGCGGAAGATCTACCTCGGAGAAGAATTCACCCTGTGACTGTCAGGTCGTCTGAATGGCGCTAGAGCAAAAACTATCCCTGAAGCTGGCCCAGAAGCTGGTGATGACGCCGTCACTCCAGCAGGCGATCAAGCTTCTGCAAATGACCCGGATGGAGCTCGAGACGCTCCTCACCCAGGAGCTGGTGGAGAACCCGGTCCTGGAAGAGTCGGGCGACGTCATCGAGGAGAAGGACGCGACTCCCGAGGAGCGCCAGGACGAGGCCGCGGCCGAGGCCGCGGCGCCCGAGCCGATCGACCACACCGAGTCGATGGAGAACATCGACCTCGACGCCTACTTCGGCGACTACTGGGAAGGCTCCGGCCAGCCCTCCATGATGGAGGAGCGCGAGGAGCCGCCGATCGAGAACAGCCTCACCCGCGAGCCCGACCTCTACGACCATCTCCTCTGGCAGCTCCACATGGCGGACATCACCGCCCGCCAGAGGGAGATCGCCGAGCTGATCATCGGCAACTTGAACCCCGACGGCTTCCTCGTCGCCACTCCCGAAGAGATCCGGGACATGGGCGAGCAGGAGGGCCATCAGGAGGGCCATCAGGACGGCAATGGCGACTGCCGCGGCTACACGCTGGAGGAGGTCCTCGACGCCCTCGGCATCGTGCGCAGCTTCGACCCGCCGGGCATCGCCTGCCGCGACCTCCAGGAGAGCCTGCTGCTCCAGATGGACATCCAGGGGGTGCCCGGGGACGACCTGGCCCGCCGCATGATCCAGGAGGCCTGGGACCTCTTCCTGCGCCGCCAGTTCCCGGCCGTGGCCAAGAAGCTCAACGTGGAGCTCGCCGAGCTCGAAGAGGCGCTCGAGCTGATCCGCACCCTGGAGACCCATCCCGGGCGCAAGTTCAGCACCGACCGGCCGCACTACATCGAGCCCGACGTGTTCGTGCGCAAGGTCGGCGACGAGTACGTGATCCAGTTGAACGACGACGGCCTGCCGCGCCTGCGGGTCAGCCGCGCCTACCGCCGCATGCTGCAGACCATGCGCACCGAGAACCGGCAGTCGGAAGCCCAGCAGTTCATCAAGGACAAGATCCGCTCCGCGGTCTGGCTGATCAAGAGCCTGGACCAGCGCCAGCGCACCATCTACAAGGTCGCGGCCTCGATCATCCGCCAGCAGCGGGAGTTCCTGGACAAGGGCATCGAGCACCTGCGGCCCATGGTGCTGCGCGACGTGGCCGAGGACATCGGCATGCACGAGTCCACGGTCAGCCGGGTGGTGTCGAACAAGTACATGCACACCCACCGCGGCCTCTTCCCCATGAAGTTCTTCTTCCACAGCGGCATCGACCGGGAGTACGGGGACAACATCTCCTCGCTCACGGTGAAGCGGAAGATCGAGCAGCTCATCCAGGCCGAGGACCCGAAGCGCCCCCTGTCGGACAGCGAGCTGATGCGGATCCTGAACCGCGAGGGCATCCAGATCGCCCGCCGGACCGTGGCCAAGTACCGCGACGAGCTGAGCATCCCTTCCTCCACAGACCGCAAGCAGATCTTCTAGGCCGGAGGGTTGGGGACGTTGCGCCTGGCGTCGCTCACCCGTCCGGAGCTGGTCTTTCCGGATCTGCCCTCCCAGGACCGCGACGCGGTCCTGCGGGCGCTCGCCGGCCGGATCGCCGGGCTCGGCCTGGTGCGCGACGCGGAGGGCCTGTTCCAGAAGCTGTGGGAGCGCGAGCAGCTCGGCTCGACCGGCATCGGCGGAGGCATCGCCATCCCGCACTGCAAGCTGCCCGGGCTCGCCCAGGGAGTCGTGGCGATCGGCATGGCCCCGGGCGGCGTGGACTTCGGGGCCGCGGACGGCCAGCCGGTGCGGCTGCTCTTCCTGGTGCTGTCGCCGAGCGCCTCCTCGCCCTGCGCGACCCGGCGCAGGTGTACGATCTGCTGCGCGACGAGGCGAGCTGATGGCGAGCGAGCAGACGGCCGGAACCGTGCGGGTGGCGGAGCTGCTGGGGGAGAAGCTGGACTACCTCCACCTCTCCCTGCTCTCGGGCGAGACCCACCTCGACAACCCGATCACCCATCCGCGGGTGCAGAAGCCGGGTCTCGCCTTCGCCGGCTACTACGCCTACATCAAGCCCGGGCGCGTGCAGATCGTCGGCGAGAGCGAGACGGAGTATCTGAAGACGCTGCGCGAGAAAGAGCGCCGCGAGCGCCTGGACCGCATCACCGGCCTGCCGGTGCCGGTGTTCGTGGTCACCAAGGGCATCGCCCCGCTGCCGGGCTTCCTGGCCCTCTGCCAGAGCCGCGAGGTGCCCGTGCTCTCCTCGCCCGAGCTGTCGTCGAGCGTCATCAAGGGGATCAGCGTCTTCCTCGAGGATCACCTGGTCCCCTCGACCTCGCTGCACGGCGTGCTGCTCGAGATCTACGGCCTGGGCGTGCTGCTGATCGGTCAGAGCGGCGTCGGCAAGAGCGAGTCGGCTCTCGACCTGATCACCCGCGGCCACAGCCTGGTAGCGGATGACCGGGTACAGGTCAAGCGCTATC
>JBJMGZ010000028.1:0-2829 GCA_045807605.1 Thermoanaerobaculia bacterium
CGTGTTCCGGCTCGCCCGCGATCCGGAATTGCGGCGGCGCCTCGGCGCGGCCGCCCGGCGGTCGCTCCTGAAACGGGGATACCTGTGGGAGGAGAACGCGCGCCGCGTCGAGGAGCTGGTGGCACGAATCAAGCAAAGGCAGGGAGCCGTCGTCGCTATGGGAGAGGTGGACTCTTGCTGAACGCGTTTTCGGTCGACGTCGAGGATTACTTCCAGGTAGGGGCTTTCGAGCAGGCCTGCCCGCGCGACCGTTGGAGTCAGTACGAGCCACGGGTGGAGCGGAACACGCGCCGGCTTCTCGATCTCTGCGCGGAGCATGGCGTGAAAGGAACCTTTTTCACCCTGGGCTGGGTCGCCGAGCGCTGGCCCGGACTGGTGCGGGAGATCCGCCAGGCCGGCCACGAGCTGGGTACCCACGGCCAGGACCATCGCAGAGTCACCACCCTGACTCCGGCGGAGTTCCGCGAGGACATCCGCCGCTCCAAGAACACCGTCGAGGACGTGTCCGGCGCCGAGGTCATCGGCTACCGCGCGCCGAACTACTCGATCGTGCGCGAGACGATGTGGGCCATGGACATCCTGCTCGAAGAGGGCTTCCGCTACGATTCGAGCGTCTTCCCGATCCATCACGACCGCTACGGCATCCCCGACTTCCCGCGCTTCCCGCGGCCGGTGCGCGGGCACAACGGCTCGGCGCTGCAAGAGTTTCCCATCTCGACGATCCGCATCGCGGGGATGAACCTGCCGTTCGTCGGCGGCGGCTACCTCCGCCATTTCCCCCTGCCCTTCATCCGCTGGGGAATGCGCCACCTGAACGAGGTCGAGCGGCGCCCCGCCATCGTCTACATCCACCCCTGGGAGATCGATCCCGGCCAGCCGGTGGTGGGGCCCGTCGGAGCGCTCAAGCGCCTGCGCCACTACCGCAACCTCGACCTCGCCGAGGAGCGGCTGGCCCGGCTGTTCTCCGAGTACACCTTCGCGTCCTGCCGGGAGGTGCTGGGATTATGACGGAGGCATTGACGGAGGCATTGACGGAGGTATTGACCGCCGAGCCCCTCGTGCAGAGCGAGCAAGAGGCCGCCGGGATCTCCGCGGAGCCGGGCTTCGTGGCCGTCGAGACCCTGCGTCCCCACCGCGAGGGCGAGTGGGACCGCTACGTCAGGACGGCTGCCGGCGGCACCTTCTTCCACCAGCTCGGCTGGCGCTGGCTGGTGGAGCGGGTGTTCGGCCACCGCGCCCACTACCTGACCGCCCTGCGGGACGGCAGGATCGTCGGCGTGCTGCCGATGTTCGAGCTCCAGAGCCTGCTGTTCGGCCACTCCCTGGTGTCGATCCCCTTCGCCATCGGCGGCGGCATCGTGGCGGACGACGGCGCGGCGGCCTCGGCCCTGCTCGCCGAGGCCAGGACCCTCGCCGGCGAGCGGCGGGTCGATTACCTGGAGCTGCGCTCGGAGCGCCCGCTGCCCGACGCCGGGCTGCTGACCAAGGACCTCTACGTCACCTTCCGGGCCGACCTCGGGGAGAGCGAGGAGGCCCTGATCAAGCGCATGGAGCGCAAGCGGCGGCAGATGATGAGCTACGTCGCCAAGGCGAGTTTCGAGTACCGCGTCGCCGGCATCGAGGAGCTGCCGCTCTTCTACCGGCTGTTCTGCGAGAGCATGCGCCACCACGGCACGCCGGTCTACCCGCGCCGCTTCCTCCGGGAGATCCTCGACCGCCACCCGGCGGACACCAACCTGTTCTTCGTCTACCACGAGGGCCGGCCGGTGTCGGCCGTGATGAACCTGCTCTTCGGCGACGTGCTGATGCCCTTCTACGCCGGGGCGGACCGCACCGCGCGGCCGCGCGGCGTCGACGACTTCACCTACCTCGCCATCCTGCGCTGGGGCCGGGAGAACGGCTTCCGCACGTTCGACTTCGGCCGCAGCAAGCGCGGCACCGGCGCCTGGAAGTTCAAGCAGCGGTGGGGCATGGAGGAGGTGCCGCTCGCCTACCAGTACCACCTGGTCAAGGCCCGCGAGCTGCCCAACGTCAGCCCCACCAACCCGAAATACCAGGCCGCCATCCGTCTATGGCAGAAGCTGCCCCTCCCCGTCACCCGGGTGCTGGGGCCGATGATCGTCAAGCGGGTGCCGTAAGGCGGGAGCCGATGTCGTGGACCTGAGTATCGTCATCCCCCTCTACAACGAAGAGGAGAGCGTCGACGCCCTCTATGCGGAGGTCCGCGCGGCGGCCGAGGGGCTGGGGCTCGACTGGGAGCTGCTGCTGGTCGACGACGGCAGCACCGACGGCACGGTAGGCAGGCTGCGCGAGATCTGCGCCCGCGACCCCCGCGTCGGCGTCATCCGCTTCCGCCGCAACTACGGCCAGACGGCGGCCCTCCAGGCCGGCTTCGACCAGGCCCGCGGGCAGGCCGTCATCACCCTCGACGGCGACCTGCAGAACGATCCGAAGGATTTCGGCCTGCTGCTCGACACTCTCGGCCAGGGCTATGACGTCGTCTGCGGCTGGCGGCGGGACCGCAAGGACAAGATGCTCTCGCGCCGCCTGCCGTCCATGGCGGCCAACTGGCTGATCGGCAGGATCACCGGCACGCTCATCCACGACAACGGCTGCACCCTCAAGGCCTACCGGTCGGACGTGGTGAAGCGCGCCCGCCTCTACGGCGAGATGCACCGCTTCATGGCGCCCATGATGTCCCTCTCCGGCTCGCGCTGCCAAGAGGTCGTGGTCAACCACCGCGCCCGGCGGTTCGGCCGCAGCAAGTACGGCATCTCGCGCATCTGGAAGGTCTTCCTCGACCTGCTGACGGTGAAGATGCTGCTCGGT
>JBJMGZ010000029.1:0-3019 GCA_045807605.1 Thermoanaerobaculia bacterium
GCAATTGTCTCTGCCCTGCACCAAGGCCGGGCCTTCGGCCCAATGTCTTGAGGATGCCGGCGGGACGCCAGCGGTCCCAGGGAAAGCCCGCCGCCCGCCCGCTCGCCATACCGGCAATTCAAATGTGACGGAGCACTAGGCTCACCTCGCCTTGCGGATGAGCGTCTGGTTGTGGTTGGCGGTCACGCGGCTTCTGCTTTTCATAGGAATGTATCCTTTTCTCGATGAAGGGTGCGTAGCGCACTCGTCATCCAGAGATACGCGAAGGGGCGGTCTTTCCCGTCAGAGAGCCTGCTGCACCATCTTCCGGAAGAGGTCGTCGAGCGCGCTTTCAGGGTGCTCGCAGAGGCCGCTGTGAACGGGCGAGATCTGGATCATCGTGCTCCGGGGGGACACGAGCCAGTGGAAGCGCTCGCGGAGCGACAGCCGGGCGATGGGGCCGGCGTCCGGATCTCCGGCGCAGATCCGGGGGATCGCTTCCAGGTGCTGGCGGATGAGGTCCACGTCCACCTCGGGCCAGAGCGCGCGCAGCCGCGCCTCGTCCACCTCGACGCGCGCCGCGAGAAAATCCTTCTGAAGGCAGAAGAGGATCACCCCGGCGTTGATGAGCTCTCCGCGGTCCACCCGGGGCACCACGCGGATCACGGCGTAATCAAAGCTGGGCGCGGGCACGCACGGCCTCCTCGAGGAAAAGGGGAGCGGCTTCGAGCCTCTGCGCCAGCCAGGCCACGTACGCCGCCCGCTTTTCGGACGGCGTGGAGATCCCGGGCTCGGGCAGCAGCCAATCGTCCGGGACCAGCGCGAGGATGCGCTCGAACGCCGCCTCGCCGAGCCGCGGACGGAGCCGGGCGTCGGCCTCCCGGAGGCGGTCCGCCCAGGGCAGCAGCACGTGATCGCGGATGGCGGCGAACGGGCTCCGCGCCGCCTGCTCCACGTTCTGCCAGTTGTGGTGGAAGTAGAGCGCCGCGCCGTGATCGATGAAGTAGAGCGTCTTGTGCCAGTACAGGAGGTTCGGGTTGCGCGCCGTGCGGTCGACGTTGGTGACGAAGGCGTCGAACCAGACGGCGTGCGAGGCGAGATCGGCGTCCACTTCGTCCTTGGCGGCGGGATCGAACATGACGGACCCCGGCAGGTAGTCGAGCGCCAGGTTGAGCCCCACGCTCCCCTTGAGCAGCTCGCGGATCTCCCAGTCGGGCTCGTTGCGCCCGAGCGCCTGGTCCACCTCGACCAGCACGAGCTCCGGCACCTTGAGCCCCAGCTCCCGCCCGATCTCGCCGGCGATCAGCTCGGAAACCAGGGCCCGCGCACCCTGTCCCGCGCCCCGGAACTTGAGCACGTAGAGGCCGAGGTCGTCCGCCTCCACGATGGCGGGCAGCGAGCCGCCCTCGCGGAGGGGAGTGACGTAGCGGGTGGCGAAGACGGTGCGCAGCATGGGTCCGGCGGATGGTATCAGCATGGAACGGCCGGGCCTCGGCTGGCAGATCGGCGGCCCCTTTCCCACCTCGTAGGGTAGTGCGCATATCTTTAAAGGCCATGTATGATCCCCGCGTTTTCTGGGGGTTTCATCTTGGCTCGCTACTTGATCGCACTCATCGTCTGCGCCGTCGTCGGGCTCGCTTCCTGCGCACAGCGGCCGGCGGAGCCGGCGCCGGCCGCTCTCCCCGTGTCGCAGATCCCGGATCTCGGCCTCGGTCCGCGGGATGACATCGACGCGGCGGATCTCGCGGTCTCGCCGCAAGGGGAGGTCCATGTCATCTGGCGGGCGGTGGTCCGCAAGGCGGACGGTGCGACTCCGGAATATCCGGTCCTCTATCTGCGCGGCGAACGCGGCGGGCAGACCTGGGGACGGCCGGTCGAGGTGGACCGGCTCGGCGAGCCTCCGCGCGTCGGCCTGGCGTCCGGCAAGGTGCATGTCCTGTTCGGTCCCAAGCTGCGGCATTTCCTCGGCGACGGCCGCACGTTCCGGGAGCTGGCTCCCCGGGTGCCGGCGGGACGGGCGCGCGCGCTCTCGTTCGACGTGCTCCCTCTGGGAGAGGACCTGCTCGTCGCCTATCTATTGGAGGCTTCCTCGGGCGGCCTGGAGCTGCATGTCTCCCGTGACGGCGGTCCGGACCGCACGGTGGCGCGGTTCCCGGCTTCTTTCCTGTCGCAGCCGGAGCCCCGGCTCGCGGCCGAGGGCGGCCGGCTCTATCTGCTGTGCGCGGTGAACCTGGAGGAGGGAAGCGAGCCGGGGGCGGACGAGCCGTTCGCCAAGGTCCTCTTCCTGAGCAGCGCGGACGGCGGCGCGACCTGGACGGAGCCGGTCGAGGCGGCCCGCGGGCACGTCGCGCAAGCGGTCGCCCTGATTCCACGGCAGGGTGCTCTGCACGCGTTCTACAGCGCGTTCGGGCTCTGGTCGACGCGCTCGGCGGACGGCCGGAGCTGGTCTGCTCCCGTGGCGGTCGCTCCCTTTCCGACGACGCTGGCCCGCGGCTCCACGGAGTCGGGCCCGGTGGTGGGAAGCCCCGGCCCGGACGGCGGTTTCGTGGCCTGGATCGACGCCCGGTTCCGCAAGAGCGACCGGCGGTGGTGGAACCCGCTGGGCGGCGTTCCGTGGTCGGATGACAATCCTTTCTGGGCCAACAATGATGTTTTTGCTCTTCCTCTGGATGGGATCGCCAGGGCTCCTCTTCGGCGGCTGACTCCGCCTCTCTCCTTCGCCCGCAGCCTGCGTGCCGCCGTGATCGATGGCCGCACCATCCTGCTCTGGGCGGGACGGCTGGAGGTCGGCAAGGATCCCGGGGCGTCAGGCCGCCCCCCCGCGCTCTTCTACACGACGTACCCGGGGAGTCCGGCGGGAGCCGGCTCCCCATGAAGGAGAAAACAGAGATGAGATTCAGACGACAGGTACTCAGCGCACTGGTTCTCGGGCTCCTCGGATCGGGCTTTGCGGCAGCACAGGATGCCAGGCCGGGCCAGCTCGGGCACGTGGATCCGCCGCCGCCCATCGCGGCGGCCGGCCACTTCGGCAGCTCTCCTT
>JBJMGZ010000030.1:0-9488 GCA_045807605.1 Thermoanaerobaculia bacterium
AGCTGGCCGAGCGGATCGGGATTCGCGCCAACCAGATCAGCAAGTACGAACGCGGGGCCTATGAGCCGAGGCCCGCGGTGCTCGGTCCGCTGGCCGAGGCCCTCGGCACCACCGTCGATTTCCTCCTCACCGGGCGCGAGGCGAAGGTGCAGCGCGACCCGCGCTTCAGGAACCTCCTGCCTCTGCTCGAAAGCCTCCCCGAGCAGCTGCGCGATGGTCTCGTCTCCACCCTGGAAGCGGTGGTGAGGAGCAGCCATCTCATCGAGGTCCATCAGAGAAGAACAAAGGCCCGGCAGACGTGACAAGCCGGCCGCCGGGGCACCCTTCCGGGTAATCGGCCGGACCTTCCCGGTCATCGGGAAAGGATTCTGGACGATCGGGAAACCTGTCCCGGTCTCCGAAAAAGGCTTCCCGGCCGCCGCGCAGACCTTTTCGGCCAGCGAAAAAGGATTCCCGATCGTCGGGAATCCTTCCCCGATCATCCGGAAAGGGGTCCCGGTCAGTGGAAATCCTTTTCCGACCATCCGGAAAGGTCTCCAGGTCACAGGGAAGCCATTCGCGGTCGGCCCGTAAGGCTTCCCGAGAGCCGGAAAGGGTCGCCTGAAGACCGCGCAGGGTTGCCCGCTCGCCCGGGAAGGTGTCCAGGGGACCGCGCAAGGCTTTCCGGTCGTCCGGGAAGGTTTCCGGATCAACGGGCAACCTTCTTCGCCAGCCGGGCAAAGTTTGCGGGTCGTCATGCAAACCTCCCCGATCATCGGGAAAGCTTCGCCGGCCGCGCGGTAACTCTCCGTGATGATCAGGGAAGGTTTCGCGGTCTCATGCTGCGTCTCCCCTGTCACCGGGAGAGGGGACGTCAAAGAAAATATAAGGCTCGGGGAGCACGCTAGCTTTGCTGCCCTCCTTTGGCGCTCCCTGGTCGGCGAGGACCGGAGTCCGAAGACGCGCCGCAGCACGGTCTGAGAAACTTCTCGGGGTGCTCGTGCATGTATCTCATCTTCCGGTTGTAAAACTCCACGTACCGTTCTGTCACGAAGCGATGCGGGTAACCGAGCGACGGGAAGAACTGTGGGTTCCAAACCTCGAACGGCCCGTCCTTCTTGCCAGAATACCTGAGGCTGTCGTTCTCGCCGGCGATGGCGAGCAAACGAAGCTTGCCCTGGCTGAAATCCTCCATCGCTTGCTCCGTGGCAACCAACCCGGTGAGCCCATGGGCCTCCTGCTCCCACCCATAGTTGCGCCAAAGTGCTCGGCCCAGAAACCCGAGCGAGGCCAGCAGCGCGACGGTGAGGACCGCGACAAGGATCGTGAGTGCTCTTGAATTGTTCATGGCATCGACTCGTGCTCATCTTCGAGCTGTCATAAGTCTCTGGATGTCTTTGACTTAGAGCAGATTAGCGAAGGCGGGCCCGGTTGTCAATGCGGCTGAAGTCGCCCGCGGGCAGCCGGCGATCTCCCCAATCTCGCGCATGTTCATGCGTAGCGGAGCGGACTGGAACCGCTTACTCTCTCTTCAACGGTCGGGCGGGGAAGGCTCCTTGAAGGTTGCTTCGAGGGCATTGTTTCAAGAGAGGGCTCGGAGGGAGCGAATTCGATTTGAGGGCTTTGCGCGGTTCGCCGCCGCGCACCAAAAGGGTCTATTGGAGTTCATGGAGAGGGGAGCGCGAAAGCGGCTCCCCTTTTTGTATGTGGATCAGATCCCGCCGAGCCAAGGGTAGCCCTTGTCCTCCCAGAAGCCGCCGGGGCGCTCCGCGGTGAAGGTCATGCGGCTCAGGTGCTTGGTCAGCTTGTAGCCCAGCTTGATCGGCGAGTAGACGCGCAGCGGCTCGCCGCGGGCGGGCCGCAGAGGGCCGTCGTTGAACGCGTAGGCCAGGATCGTCTGCGGGTGCATGGCGCTCGTCAGGTCCCAGCCGTTGGAGTAGCCCGAGTCCAGCGTGTCGAAGCGGAGGTAGCGCGCCTCGTCCGTGGGCTGCGCCAGGGCGATCACGGTCGAGAGCGGCGCGCCGGTCCAGGTCGCGATCGCCGTCCACCCCTCCACGCAGTGGTGCTTCACCGTGTACGTGATGCGCGGCATCGCCTGGAGCATCGCCATGGTCAGGCGCTGCGGATGGCGCACCAGCCCGCCCACCTCCAGGGCCCAGTCCTCGGGCACCACCACCCGGGCCGGCGGCTTGGTCCGCGAGTAGACCGGGAACTGCTCGTCGGGCGTCCGCTCCGAGATGGGGTACTGGGGCGCCAGGCGGCGATTGGAGACGAACAGCCTCTCCCCGACCCAGTCGTTGAAGCGCGAGACGGCCTGGAGCTTCGGCTGCAGCGGGCCGCCCTGCCAGCCGCAGGAGGCGGCGAGGGAGGCCGGTCCGGCCACGAGCCCGAGGCGGAAGAGGTCGCGGCGGCTCAAACGGAGGTCACTCACGGCTTGGTCACTCATGGCTGGGGAACCTCCCCCGGTACTTGCCGGTGATCATGGCCCGCAGCGACGCGGGGTCCACCAGGAACACCATCAGGACGTGGACGATCGAGAAGCCCACGAAGAGCCACACGGCCCAGAAGTGCCAGTAGCGCGCCAGCTCGTAGCCGCCGAACGCCGCCACCAGCCAGGAGAGCTGCGCCGGCTTGTAGATCGCGAACCCGCTGAGCACGGACAGCACGCCGAGCAGGAAGATGAAGCTGTACGCCCCCTTCTGAAGGGCGTTGTGCTTCCCCTGCGGCGGATGCTCCTTGCGCAGCTTCAGGTAGTAGAGCTGCATCTGCGCGGCTTTCGGGACGTCGGAGGGGCGGAACAGGATCGACCGCCACTCGCCCGAGACGCCGAGATAGAGGAGATAGGCCAGACCCGTGATCACGAACGGCCAGGCCAGCGCGAAATGCCAGTTGAGGCCGCCGGCGAGCCATCCGCCGAGCCGGATCCCCATCGGGAAGCCGGTGTTGTCCCAGGGGTTCGGCAGGTACGGCTCGCCGCGGATGCCGAAGTGGGGGAACGCGTTGTAGATCTGGAGGCCGCTCCCGATCATGCCCAGGAGCAGCACGGCGTTGAGCCAGTGCGTGGCGCGCACCAGCCAGTGATGGCGCCGGACCAGGGGGACCAGGGGAGGAGGAGGTTCCTCCGCAGGGGGAGCTTCCGGCTCCGGGCTCTCCTCGGGAGCCTCCAGCGGTTCCTCGCGGGGTTCGCTCATGATCAGGTGTACGGCGGCCGCCCGGCGGCCGGATCTACCCCCTGTCTCGCTTTTGCCTGCCAGCGACACCTATAATACGCGCCGCCCGCAATACCGACCCGTTCCGTATTCTCGCTTGATCTGCCGTTGTTGGATGGCATTGGAGGGAATCTGTTTTGAGAAAGCCGCTGCCGGAACCCTGGCGCATCAAAGTCGTCGAGAAAGTCGAGATCCTCAGCCGCGAGCAGCGCGAGCGCGTGCTCGTCGAGGCCGGCTACAGCCTGTTCGCCGTCCCGTCGGAGGCGATCTACATCGACCTGCTCACCGATTCGGGCACCTCGGCCATGTCGGACTGGCAGTGGGCCGGCCTGATGCAGGGGGACGAAGCCTACGCCGGGGCCCGCAATTATTTCCATTTGAAGGAGGCGGTCGAGGAGGTCTTCGGCTTCCCCTTCTTCCTTCCGGCCCACCAGGGGAGGGCCGCCGAGAGCCTGTTCTTCTCCTGGCTGCTGCGCGACCCGAAGGACAAGATCATCCCCAGCAACACCCACTTCGACACCGCCCGCGGCAACATCGAGTTCCACGGCGGCAAGTGCATCGACCTGGTGGTGGACGACATCCGCGACCCGAGCTCGACGCTGCCCTTCAAGGGCAACATGGACCTCGCGAAGCTGCGCCGCTTCTTCGAGACCACGCCGCGCGAAAACGTGCCGGTCTGCATGCTGACCATGACCAACAACGCGGGCGGCGGCCAGCCGGTCTCGCTCGCGAACGTCAAGGCCACCTCGGAGGTGTGCAGGGAGTTCGGCATCCCACTCTACATCGACGCCTGCCGCTTCGCCGAGAACGCCTGGTTCATCAAGCAGCGCGAGGAGGGGCAGGGGCACCGCTGCGTGGCCGAGATCGTGCGCGACGTCTTCAGCCATGCCGAGGGCTTCACCATGAGCGCCAAGAAGGACGGCCTGGTGAACATCGGCGGGCTGTTCTGCACCCGCGACGGCGAGCTGATCGAGCACCTGAAGCAGCGCATCCTGCTGGCCGAGGGCTTCCCGACCTACGGCGGCCTGGCGAGCCGCGACCTCGAAGCCATCGCGCGCGGCATCCGCGAGGTGCTGGACGAGAGCTACCTCGGCTTCCGCACCGGCCAGGTGGCGCTCTTCGGCGAGATGCTGATCGAGCGCGGCGTGCCGCTGCTCCAGCCCACGGGCGGCCACGCCGTCTATCTCGACGCCGGCGCGTTCCTGCCGCAGATCCCGCCGCGGCACATGCCCGGGCACTCGCTGATCGTGGAGCTCTACCGCGAGGGCGGCGTCCGCGGCGCCGAGATCGGCAGCCACATGCTGGGCGACATCGACGACGAGACCGGCCAGATGAACACCCTGGCCGCGATCGAGATGGTGCGCCTCGCCGTGCCGCGCCGCGTCTACACGAACGATCACCTGGAGTACGTGGCGGACGTCCTGGGCGACATCGCAGAGCGCAAGGACCGGCTCAAGGGCTACCGCCTCACCGATCGCGCGCGCGCCATTCCCAAGAGCATGCGCCATTTCCTTGCACGTTTCGAAGAGATTTCTCAGGAGGGAGACAGATGAACGCTTTACCCGAAAAGACCAAGGTGCTCGTCATCGGCGGCGGACCCGCCGGCTCGATGTCGGGCATCCTCCTCGGCAGAGAGGGCGTGGACGTCACCGTCTGCGAGCGGGACAAGTTCCCGCGATACCACATCGGCGAATCGATGCTCCCGGGCATCATCCCGCTGCTCAAGTTCGTCGACCTGTTCGAGCAGATCGACGCGACCATGCTCAAGAAGTACGGCGCCTGGTTCAAGATGAAGGCGGACCTGCCGCCGGGCGTGATCCGGTGGGGCGATCTGAGCGCCAACAACTACACGTGGAACGTGAACCGCGCGCAGTTCGACGACATGCTGCTGCGCCACGCCGAGCGCGCCGGCGCCAAGGTCTTCGAGGAGACGCGCATCACGCAGCTCGAGCGCAACGGCGACGGCTTCTGCGCCGCGACCTGGGAGCGCAACGACGGCACGAAGGGCAGGATCGAGTTCGACTACCTGATCGATGCCTCGGGCCTGAACGGCCTCATCGCCAACCACTACCACAAGGACCGGGTGTTCCAGGAGAACTTCGCCAACGTCGCGATCGGCGGCTACTGGGACAACTGGCAGGAGTACGACGACACGCGCGGCATCCACATCCAGGGCGCGCCCTTCGCCGAATCGTTCAACGACGGCACCGGCTGGCTCTGGAGCATCCCGATCCCGCCGGGCAAGCTGAGCGTCGGCGTGATCATGCACGTCGACCGCTTCAAGGCGATCAAGGACGACTACGCCAGCATCGAGGAGCTCTACCTGTCGGAGATCGCCCGCTCCACCGAGACCAAGGCCGAGCTCGCGGGCGCGACGCAGATCGACCAGGTCCGCGTCTGGCGCGATTATTCCTACGCCTCGGACCGCTTCTCCGGAAAGAACTACCGGCTCGCCGGCGACGCGGCGGCGTTCATCGATCCGCTGTTCTCGCAGGGCATCCACATGGCGCTCCTGGGCGGGCTTTCGGCCGCGGCGACCCTGTGCTCCACCATGCGGGGAGAGTGGGACGAGGCCGCGATGAGCGAGTACCACGATGCCTTCGTGCGGCGCGCGTACACCCAGTTCCTCGTCGTGCTGTCGGGCTGGTACCGGCAGATCCGCAACCAGGAGAGCGTGGTGCTGCACGGCGTGAACAAGGACAACTTCCAGCTCGCCTTCGACTCCGTCACGCCGGTCGTCTCCGGCCTCGCCGACGGCATCGCGACCGGCATCGTGCCGGAGGACGTGCTCAACCGGACGATGGAGTACATGACCAACATCCAGATGGAGCTGCACCAGTACGAGACGGACGACGCGGAGGCCAAGAGGGGGACCGTGGACATCAAGCGCCAGATCGACAACATCGGCACCCGGGCGGAGGGCGCGATCCTGGGCCGCTTCATCCGCATGGAGCGGGGAAACCTGGGTCTTTCGCAGGTTTGAAGTAGGGGCGGCCCTTGTGGCCGCCCTCATCCAGGGGCACCCACAAGGGGTGCCCCTACTAGGTCCCCGCGGCCGCCGGATTCTTCCTGGCGTGGTACAGCTTGCGCTGCTCCTCGATCCACGCCCACGCCTCCTCCTCCGTATCCACGAACACGACCGGCATCTTGTCGCTGCGGAACAGGTTCGACGCGGTGAGGATCAGCTTGGCGAAGATGCGCGCCTTCAAGGGGGCCTTGAGGATCACGGCGCCGGCGATCGCCATCTTCTTCTGGACCTCCACGGCCTCCTTGCGCGTCGCCGAGGTGACGCTCTCGAGCTGGGAGATGTCGCAGATGAAGAACAGGCCGTCCACATCCCTGCCGAGCTCGTAGTGCTGGCGGTTGATCTCGTGCCCATCCTCGTCGTTCAATTCCCCGACCACCCGCATGTAGATGACGTCGGGCGGGATGAAGCGGTTGACATGCTGGCTGATCCGCCCCTCTTCCGAGGACGATAGCTCAGGATTCATAGTACCTCCTGCTGCGTGGCCTGGCTCCGGAATGTGATGGGCGGAGTCTACGCGAGTCCCCGTCCGATGTCGAACCGAGGCCGATCGGAAAGGCGGGCCGGGGCGCGCAGCCCCGGCCCGGTTCAGGCGGACAGGCTCAGTTGGGGACGGGACCGCGCCAGTCCGTATCGCGGATCTCCCGCCGCCACGCCTCGCGGCCGGTCGCCAGGTCCACGGCGCGGATGCGGAGCGGACGGTCGACCATCTTCCCGTTCTCGAGCTGGATCGAGGCCGGGGCGACGTGGACCAGCCGCGTGCCGGCGACCGCGAACGGGGCCATCGAGGCCTCGGAGCGCAGGGTGCCGAGCACGGCGCCGGTCCTGGCGTCCGAGATCGTCCAGTGGTAGGGACGGGCGGAGGCGTCGTCCACGAGGCGGCTGGCGAGCACGTACCGGCCGTCGGCGGAGGAGAACCGGTTCTCCACCACGCTCGGCGCGGACAGGCTCATGGCCACCGCGGGGCGCGCGATCCGCCCCGCCGTCGCGGCAGTCGCCAGGCGGCCGGCCTGGGGATCGAACAGCGCGGTCCCCTGGCGATCGCTCCGGCTGGCCGCCGTGGCCGGCTCCTCTCCGAGCTGACTCTCCCGGTGCGCCGGCAGACCCGAAAATTCCTCGGTCTCCCAGGCGATCAGGACGCCGTCCTGCGCCGGCATGGCGGTCACGTGGAAGCTCTGCGTCAGCGTCTCGGCGACCTCGGCCCGCACGCCCTCGGGCATGCGGATCTCGGCCTTCGAGGCGAGGAGCCCGCCGCGGACGCCGAGCGCCACGATGCGCAGCTCGCCGTTGTCGCCGGGCCTGGCCTGGGCGACGAGGAGGTTGCCCGCGAGGGCGAGCGGACGCTCGCCGGCGGCGGAGTGCCAGAGCGCGGTCCCGCGCCGCAGGTCCAGGGCCTGGATCCCGCCTTGCGGGTGCATGACGTAGGCGACGGAGCGGGCGGTGTCGACCACCACGCCGTCGCGAAGAGCGACGCCCTCCCGCGGCGCCGGAGCGGCGAAGGAGGAGGCGGCGAAGAGGATGGCGAAGAGGATGGCGAGCAGCCAGCGGGTCTTCATGTTTCGTTCTCCGAGCAGATCGTTGCGTTGCATGGCTTTCCTCTTCACTTCGCCAGCAGGGTGGCGAGGCCGATGTCGTTCAGGGTCCAGGCGCCGCGGCCGAGGAGACCGGCGACGAGCTTGTCGGTCTGCGCCTCGTAGCGCAGGTCGAGGATCGGGGCCGTGGGCATGGAGCCGCCGAGCAGGTTCCAGGAGGAGTAGCCGTCGCGGGCTGCCGCGAGGTAGACCCCGCGGTTCGTCCCGACCGCCAGCGCGTCGCCCTGCAGGCTGTGGATGAAGGCCGCCGAGCGCAGGCTCGAGGGCTCGAAGTCGCCGATGTCGCCGGTCACGTCCGTCCAGGTCGCCCCGGCGTCCGTGGTGCGGTAGATGGCGCCCGCGTCCACGACGAAGGCGTGGTTGCCGTCGCTCGGATCGATGGTGATCGCTCCGATCGGACGGGTCCCGGGGTAGGACAGCGACTGCACCAGCGGCGCCGGCGGCGGCGCGGTCCGCACGAAGAGCTTCTTGCCGGGGAAGACGCCCGGCTGGTTGGAGCCGCCGATGTAGAGAGCATTGGGGTTGTTGAGCGAGCCGTAGGCGACTCCCTGGAGACCGATGCTGTTGGTGCGGATGCCCGGCGCGATGGCGCGGATCGTCTCGCCGCGGTCCATCGACTCGTAGACGCCGTTCTGGCCGCCGATGACCACCCGGCGCTGGTCCCCGATGCTCAGGCGCAGCGGCGTGTAGAACTGCCGCTGCAGCGCGGGGCCGCCGTCGAGCACGGTCAGAGGCAGAAAGCGGACGCCGATGAGCGCGTTCGCGGCGTTCCAGGTCGTGCGGTTCACGTTGCGCAGGAAGTTGACGCTGCTGTAGCGGATCGAGCGGTTGAGCGCCGCCACCGAGGTGTTGTCGATGTCCACGTCGCCGCCGTCGCCGTAGAGCAGGAAGTCCCACTCCTGGTCGCCGGGCGCGAGCTGCACGGCGAGGTCGTCGTCCTGGAGGCCGGCGATCAGGGTGCCGGTCAGGGGATCGAGGTCGACGTCATGGATCTCGGAGATGTGCAGGTTGCCGTTGAGCGAGAACCAGTCGCCGGTGTTGCTGCGCGGCAGCGTGCGCTTGTAGACGCCGCCGTCGTCGCCCTCGAGGAGGGTGCCGGCGGCGTCGAACGCCATCTCGCGCGAATCCACGTGCGGGGCGGTGCGGCTGGCCGTGCCGCCCCCGGGCGCGCCGAGGACGTTCGAGTGCGTGAGATGGACCCACTGGCTGCCGGCCGGCTGGCTGGCGTCGCCGCGGAAGAGGCGGCCCCAGAAGCCGGTCGAGCCGATCGAGTTCGGGAAGATGCGGGGGCCGAGGTCCTCGGCTTCGTTGCGCGCCGGCTGGCGGTCGCCGCCGATGTAGACGATGCTCGCGTTCGTCGGGTCCGCGGTGAGCGACAGGTGGAAGTCGCCCTGGCCGCCCGGATGGATGCCGATCGGCGTGCCGTTCTCGATCGTCACCGGCATGTCCATCTGCGCCCAGGTCGCGCCGCCGTCGCCCGAGCGGAACACCGCGACGAGCACGAAGTCGTTGACGATCGCCACGTAGACGTTGTCGTGGCGGCCGACCGCGAGCTCGACGTTGTTGGTGTCGCCGCTCACCAGGTAGGCGTCGATCGCCGGCGTGCTCACCTTGGTCCAGGTGGCGCCGAGGTCGTCGCTGCGGAAGAGGCCGTTGCTGCCGCCGACCTCGTCGGCGAAGACC
>JBJMGZ010000031.1:0-5170 GCA_045807605.1 Thermoanaerobaculia bacterium
GTGAGGAGCTGCGGGCCGAATTCGGCGGCGTTGTTGTAGATCAGCCCCCACTCCGCGGTGCGCCGTTCCCCCTTGCCGTCGGACCCGGGCCAGCCCAAGACTCCCGCCCGGCGCCCCTGGCGGCGGGCCGCCTCCCAGAGCGTCTCCGTGCCGATCGGGGCGTCGAAGCCGCTCGCCCTTTCCGAGGAGGGCGAGCCGCCCGGGTGGAACTGGTTGCCCACGATGCCCGTCGCGGACGGCGGAAAGCCGGTCGCCAGGCTGATATGGTTGGTCGAGGTGAGCGTGGGATCGACGGGGATCAGCCCGTCGGCGACCTGCCCGTCGCGGAAGAAGCGCTCGAAGCCGCCTTGCCGCAGCAGGCCCTGCCGGTACAGGTCGCGGAGCACGCTGTTGCCGGCGCCGTCGAGGCTGATCAGGATGACCCGGCGCCGTTGCTCGCCTGCAGGGCCGCCGGCATGCGCGCCCGCGACGGACGCCGGATCCGGCGTGTGGGAGCAGGCGGCGAGGACCGCCGCCAGCAGGAGCGCCGAAAGACTGCCGGCTCTGGATCGCGCACGGGACATAGAAATGGACTCCTACAGGGCATGCGCGCGGCGGGCGCGGCAACTCTCTCGCTACACAGTACAAGGTGAGGGCGGAGCCCCAAACGTGACAAAACCGCTCGGCCCTCTTTCCCTGGCTCCCGGGAAAAGCGTAAACTAGACGTAGGCCTGACGGCCTTCGCCGGGTGCCCGCTCGCGGCCCGTGCCTCACGGAGGTTCTTTTGTAATGAAAAAGCGGATGTTTTTCATGTTGTTGGGCATGGCCGTCTTCCTCGGCGCTCTTTACGCGGTGAAGATGCGCCAGATCAAGTCGGCCGGCGCGCAGGGCGCCTCGTTCCAGCCGCCTCCCGAAGCCGTGACCACCGTCGTCGCCAAACAGGAAGTCTGGCCGGCCTCGCTGCGCGCCATCGGCACCGTGGTCGCCTCCCAGGGCGTCACGGTCAGCGCCGACCTGCCCGGCATCGTCGAGAAGATCTCGTTCGCCTCCGGCCGCACGGCGCGCGCCGGCGAGGTGCTGGTCGTGCTCGACACCAGCCAGGAGCGGGCGCAGCTCGCCGCGGCCGAGTCGCAGCGCGATCTCGCCAAGCTGAGCCTGGAGCGCATGCGCGGCCTGTCGCAGCAGGGGATCATCTCGCAGTCCGACTTCGACCGCGCCGCGGCCGAGGCCCGGCAGGGCGAGGCCCGGGTGGGGGAGATCCGCGCCACCATCGAGCGCAAGGTCATCCGCGCGCCGTTCTCCGGCGTCCTGGGCATCCGCCAGGTCAACCTCGGCCAGTACCTGTCGGGCGGGGACCCGGTGGTGTCGCTCCAGTCGCTGCGCCCGGTCTACGTCAACTTCTCCGTGCCGCAGCAGGAGGTGGGCAGGCTGCAGCTCGGCACCGAGGTGCGCGTGACCGCCCAGGGCCAGGCGCCGTTCGAGCCGGGCCGCATCACCGCCGTCGACGCGATCGTCAACGAAGCCACCCGCAACATCCAGGTCCAGGCCACGTTCGCCAACGCCGACGGGCGCCTGCGCCCCGGCATGTTCGTCGAGACCCAGGCCAGCCAGGGGGAGAGCACGCCGGTGATCGCGCTGCCCGCCTCGGCGGTCAGCTACGCGCCCTACGGCGACTCGGTCTACGTCGTCGAGAACATCAAGGGGCCGGACGGCAAGAGCTTCCGCGGCGTGCGCCAGCAGTTCGTCAAGCTGGGCGGCGCGCGCGGCGATCAGATCGCGGTGGTCTCCGGCGTCAAGCCCGGCGAAGAGGTGGTCAGCTCGGGCGTGTTCAAGCTCAGGAACGGCGCCGCCGTCCAGGTCAACAACAAGGTCCAGCCGGAGAACAGCGCCGAGCCGCGGCCGGAGGACAGCTAGATGCCTGTCCGGAGGACAGTTAGATGAAAATCACGGACGTCTTCATCCGGCGGCCCGTGCTGGCGGTGGTCGTCAACCTGGTCATCCTGATCGCCGGCCTGCAATCCATCCGCTCGCTCAGCGTGCGCCAGTATCCGAGGAGCGACGTCGCGGTGATCAACGTCACCACCGCCTACGTCGGCGCCAACGCCGACCTCGTGCGCGGCTTCATCACCACGCCGCTCGAACGGGTGATCGCGAGCGCCGACGGCATCGACTTCATGGAGTCGTCGAGCGCCCAGGGCGTCAGCACGATCACCGTGCATCTGAAGCTCAACTACGACACCAATGCCGCCCTGACCCAGATCCAGTCGAAGGTGGCGCAGGTGCGCAACACGCTGCCGCCGGAAGCGGAAGCGCCGATCATCGGGCTCGAGACCGCGGACAGCCAGGTCGCGTCCATGTACCTCGGCTTCTCCTCGCCCGACCTCGACGCCAACCAGGTCACCGACTACCTGACGCGCGTGGTGCAGCCCAAGCTCTCGGCGATCAGCGGCGTGCAGCGCGCCGACATCTTCCCCGACCGCACGTTCGCCATGCGCGTCTGGCTCAAGGCCGACGAGATGGCCGCGCACAACATCGCACCCTCCGCGGTGCGCGACATGCTGGCCGCGAACAACTACCTCGCGGCGCTCGGCAGCACCAAGGGCTCGATGGTGTCGGTCAACCTGACCGCCAACACCGACCTGCAGACGGTGGAGGAGTTCCGCCAGCTCGTGGTCAAGGAAGAGGAGGGCGTGGTCGTCCGCCTCGGCGACATCGCCGACGTGGTGCTCGGCGCCGAGAACTACGACCAGGACGTGCGCTTCAACGGCGAGTCCGCCACCTTCATGGCCATCTTCGTGCTGCCCACGGCCAACGCGCTGGACGTGATCGGCCGGGTGCGCGACGCCATCCCCGAGATCCAGGCGCAGCTCCCGCCGGGGATGAAGGTGAGCATCCCCTACGACTCGACGCACTACATCCGGGACGCCATCAGCGAGGTCCTCAAAACCCTCTCCGAGACCCTGCTCATCGTGATCGTGGTCATCTTCCTCTTCCTGGGCTCGCTGCGCGCGGTGATCATCCCGGTGGTGGCCATCCCGATCTCGCTCGTCGGCGCGGTCTTCCTGATGATGGCGGCCGGCTTCACGATCAACCTGCTGACGCTCCTCGCCATCGTGCTCTCGGTCGGCCTCGTCGTCGACGACGCGATCGTCATGGTCGAAAACGTCGAGCGCCACCTGCACGAGGGCAAGAGCCCGTTCCAGGCCGCGATCGACGCGGCCAGGGAGCTGGTGGGGCCGATCGTGGCCATGACGATCACGCTCGCCGCGGTCTACACGCCGGTGGCGATCCAGGGCGGCCTGACCGGCTCGCTCTTCCGCGAGTTCGCCTTCACGCTCGCCGGCGCGGTGCTCGTCTCCGGCGTGGTGGCCCTCACCCTCTCGCCCATGATGAGCTCGAAGCTCCTGCGCGCCGGCGACACCGAGCGCGGCTTCGCCGGCTTCATCAACGGCCAGTTCGAAGCGATCCGCCGCTTCTACTCGCGCCTGCTCGCGGCGACGCTGGCCTGGCGGCCCGTGATCCTCACCCTCTGGGTGATCGTCATCCTGACGCTGGTGCCGTTCTACCTGTTCTCGCAGAAGGAGCTGGCGCCGGCCGAGGACCAGGGGGTCGTCTTCGGCATCGTCCAGGCGTCCGCGAACTCGACGATCGACCAGACGCGGATGTTCACCAACGAGATCGAACGGGTCTTCCGCGCCTTCCCGGAGACCGACAGCACCTTCCTGTTCACGTTCCCGACGGGAGGCTTCGCCGGCATGGCCCTGACGCCGTGGAGCGAGCGCGACAAGACCAGCGCGGAGGTCCAGATGGCGGCCTCGGCGGAGCTGTCGAAGGTCGCCGGCATCCGGGTGATCCCGTTCACGCTGCCGCCTCTGCCCGGCGGCGGCGGCGGGCTGCCCGTCGACTTCGTGGTCGCCTCGACGGCGGAGCCCCAGCAGATCGTGGAGATCGGCAACCAGATCGTGCAGAAGGCGTTCGCGAGCGGCCTCTTCCTGTTCGCCGACACGGATCTCAAGTTCGACCAGCCGCAGGCGGAGGTGGTCTTCGACCACGACAAGCTGCGCTCCCAGGGAGTGGACCTGGCGCAGGCCGGCCGCGACCTCTCGACGCTCCTCGGCGGCAACTACGTGAACCGCTTCAGCATCCAGGGGCGGAGCTACAAGGTCATCCCGCAGCTCAAGAGGAGCGAGCGCCTGACGACGGACCAGCTCTCGGACATCTACGTCACGGGTCCCGAGGGCCGGCTGGTGCCGCTCTCGACCTTCGCGACGCTCCGGACGTCGACGGAGCCGCGCGAGCTGAAGCGTTTCCAGCAGCTCAACGCGGTGCGCATCCAGGGCGTGATTCCGCCGGGCGTGCCGCTAGACCAGGCGCTCACCTTCCTGGAGGACGAGGCGAAGCGCACGATGCCGCAGGGCTACTCGATCGACTATGCCGGCGAGTCGCGGCAGCTCCGCACGGAGGGGAGCAAGTTCCTGGGCACGTTCCTGCTCTCGGCGATCCTGATCTACCTGGTGCTCGCGGCGCAGTTCGAGAGCTTCCGCGATCCGTTCATCATCCTGGCCGGCTCGGTGCCGCTGGCGCTGGCCGGAGCGCTGCTGTTCTCGTTCCTGGGCTTCACGACGCTCAACGTCTACAGCCAGGTGGGCCTGATCACCCTGGTCGGCCTGGTGTCGAAGAACGGCATCCTGATCGTCCAGTTCGCGAACCAGATGCAGCTCACGGGGATGAACAAGCTGCAGTCGGTGCTGGAGGCCGCGGCGACCCGTCTGCGTCCGATCCTGATGACGACGGCGGCCACGGTGATGGGCCACATGCCGCTGATCTTCGCGACCGGCCCGGGAGCCGGAGCGCGCAACAGCATCGGCATCATGCTGGTCTCCGGCATGATCATCGGCACGGCCTTCACGCTCTTCGTGGTGCCCTCGATCTACGTCTTGGTGGCACGGACGCACCGGGCCGACCAGTTCGAAGAGGCGGAGGAAGGCGAGGCCGTCCCGGCCTGAGCGGCAGGAAGTCCTGACGGGACTCCAAGGACACCAAGGACTTCGCCTCCTCGTCAGAATTTGTGGGTGAGTTTGGGTTCGGGTAGAGCGCCAAGTGTATGATAGAGAGCGACTTCCACGGCGCGAAAGGTTCTGAAGCCGAAGGCTTTTCTGGTGGTGAGTTTGGCTTTGTTGTTGAAGCCTTC
>JBJMGZ010000032.1:0-2516 GCA_045807605.1 Thermoanaerobaculia bacterium
TCTTCTCCAACAGTCTGGCGCGCCTCAGCCTTCCTGGCGCACGGAGACCTGGACCGGGCTTACCCGGACCGGGACGACCGGGCGCAGCTCGGCGTCCAGGGCCTTGCTGCGCGAGAAGTCGATGCGGGTGGAGCCCGAGCGCAGGGCCCGGAAGGTGATGCGGGCGACCGTGCCCTGGCCGGTCACCCCCGGCACCGCGCCCATGCGGCTCGCGCCGAGCACGACCTCGCCGGGGCGCGAGGCGTCGGCCAGGATCTGCGCCTCCAGCGGGAAGCTCCCGCGCTCCACCTGCTCGACCGCGAGCATGGCCGGGTCGTAGGAGAGCGCCAGCGGCAGATGGGAGATCGGCTTGTCGGCCGCCGCCTGCACCTGGACCACGAAAAGCTCGCCCTGGCTCACCTTGATGAGATCGCGGGGAGCGAGCCAGACGCGCACCGGCGCCGGCTTGCGGGCGGCGCGCAGGGTCGCCCCGGCGTGCTCCGCAGACCGCTCGGTGCGGAAGCTGCCGAGAAGGCTCCTCGGGGCGGACGCCTGATCGCCCGGTGGCTCTTCCAGCGGCGGCTCCTCCTCGGGCTCGACCTCCGCGGGCGGCGGCGCCGGCGGCCGGAAGATGTCGCTCGGCGGCGTCACCGGGACGAGGTCCATGCCCTGCGGCGGCTGCGGCTCTTCGGGGACCTCGCCCTGGCCCTCGTCGATCATCTCGCCGCTGTCCTCGGGACGCAGGCCCCGCGGCAGGCGCTGGAGCCGGCGGCGGATGGCGTCCTGGATCTCTTCGGGCGTCTCTTCCCCGGTCTCGAACGGGCCCTCGACGTCGGACTCGACGCGCGGGCTGCCGCCGCGGAACGTGATGTTGGCCTCGGTGCCGACCCAGATCGGCAGCAGGTCCTCCTCGGTGATCTGGGCGTTGCGGATGATGTGCGGCGTGAGCGTCAGGATGACGTCCGTGCGCTGCGCGTCGGTGCGCTTGTTGGAGAACAGGCGGCCGAGGATCGGGATCTCGGACAGGCCCGGCAGG
This sequence comes from Thermoanaerobaculia bacterium, assembly GCA_045807605.1. Taxonomy (GTDB): domain Bacteria; phylum Acidobacteriota; class Thermoanaerobaculia; order Multivoradales; family UBA5704; genus DATMER01. The sequence continues at coordinate 1,016 of JBJMGZ010000032.1, forward strand.
CCGTTCTCGGAGTTGTTCTCGTCGGTGCGGATGAGGCCCGCCATGAAGTTGGTCTCGCCGTCCTGGAGACGGATGACCGATTCGATCGTGCGCGTGCCGATGATCGGCTGGTCGCCGCGGTAGGAGTTGATCTGGTCGACCGCAATTTTGACTTTCAGCGTCACTTCCCGGTTGTGGTGCACGCGCGGCTCGAGGTCGATCTTGATGCCCACATCCTGGTACTGGAAGGAGGTGATGGGCACGACGCTGCCGCCGACCGTGTTCGAGGTGTTGAAGGTGGTCAGCGGGATCGGCACCCGGTCGCCGATCACGAGGCTGGCCTTCTCGCCCTCGGTGATGCGCAGCTGCGGCTTGGCCAGGAGCTGCGCGTCGGAGTTCTGCTTGACGAAGTTGTAGAGGAAGTTGGGCAGGGTCAGGAACCAGTTGCTCTGGTTCAGGAACTCCAGGTCGGAGACGCGCACGCGCCCGGCCGTGCCCGCGGTTCCTCCCGTGCCGCCGGTGCCGCCGGTCGCGCCGCTGCCCGTGTCGAGCTGCTGCGCGATCTGGTAGGAGGACAGGCTCACGCCGATGTCGCGCAGCCGCAGCGAGTTGATCTGCAGCAGCTCGATGTCGATCACCACCTCGGCCTTGGACTTGTCGTTGGCCTCGATGATGCGCTCGGCGACCTTCACCTTGTCGGCCGTGTCGCGCAGGATGATGGCGTTCAGCTGCTCGTTGGTGGCGATCTTCTTGGCGTCCACCAGGCTGCGCAGGATCGTCATCATGTCCTTCACCTCGGCGTTCGAGAGGAAGAAGGTCTGGATGACGAGGTCCTCGTAGGTGCGGCGGTTCTGCGGCGTGTCCTGGGCGATGATGATCGTGTGCTCGTCGATCACCTTGTAGAAGTGGTTGCCGGCGCGCATCAGGGTCTCGAGGGCGGACTGCGCCGTCACCTCCTTGAGCTCGATCGCGATCTCCTGGTCCTTGAGGTTGGGATCGAAGAGGACGTTGATCCCGAACGCGTCGCCGAGGGCGCGATAGATCTGCATGATCGAGACCGGCTCGGGGAACTCCATGTCGATCGGCTTGTCCGAGCGCGGATTGAGCGTGGGCGGCTGCGGCCGGGTGCCGCGCGTCTTCTTCTTCAGCTGATCGATCGTGGCCGGCTCGCGGCTGGCGCGCTGGGCCGCGTAGGCCTCGCGCACGTGATCGAGCTGGGCGAGGGCGTACTGGTTGGTCGGATCGAGCTGCACGGCCTGCTGGTACTCGACCAGCGCGCGCTCGATCACCCCGGCCTTCTCGAACTCCTGCCCCTTCTCGAAGTGGCTCTGCGAGGCCTTGATCTTGGCGCGCAGGAGGGCCGCCCGGTAGCTGATGTTGCCCGGATCGTCCTCCAGGGCCTTCAGATAGTGCAGAACGGCGTCGTCCCACTTGCCGAGCTCGGCTGCGATCTCGGCCTGACGATAGTTCTGATGACTCGTGCAGCCGGCCAGCACCCCGAGCACGAGCACGGGGTCCCTAA
>JBJMGZ010000033.1:0-13930 GCA_045807605.1 Thermoanaerobaculia bacterium
CGCCGCGCGCCGGAGCGCCTCCAGGCGGGCCCCATGCAGGCCGAGCACCCGCGGCGTGCTGACCACGAAGACCGTCCGCCCCGAGACCCACTGCGACAGTCGGTCATCCGAGGACACCGCGGAGGCCAGGGCGTCCTCGCCGACCAGCACGGGCGTGGAGCCGGACGGGTGGCGCAGAGTCAGGATCTGGAAAGGCACGTCAGCCCAGTCAAGGAAGGTCCGGGACTGAAAGTCCCCGACAGATCCGGCGGGCGAGGAGATTCGGGACCTCCGTGTGCCGGGGAACAGCTTGGAGCTCGCCCGTCTCGGGATTGCACCAGAGGGAGTGCTCGCCGCCTTCGCGCTTGAGGTAGCACCCGTGCTTCCGCAGGTGCCGGAGCAGATCGCTGCGCTTCATCCGACCTTGAGGACTTCGCGGATCGCATCCTCGGGGACACCCCGAAGCGCATCCTCCCGGCGATCCTCGAGGATCAGCGAGATGGCGGAGACGAGACTCCTGCGGCAATCCTCCACCGTATGGCCCTGGCCGTTGGCGCCAGGAATCTCGGGACAATAGCCGACGAACCAGTCGCCGTCCCGTTCGATTACAGCCGTGAACTCGTTGTGCATAGAGATCCTCCGGCAGGAGTTTACTCCTCGCCTTTCGCCACCGCCGCTTTTACCTGCGCTTTTACCTGAATCCCCAGCTCGTCGAGCTGCCTGCGATCGACCTCCGAGGGCGCGTCGGTCATCAGGTCCGTGGCCGAGGCGGTCTTCGGGAAGGCGATCACATCGCGGATGCTGCCCATGCCGGCGAGGAGCATGACCATCCGATCCAGACCGAGCGCGATGCCGCCGTGGGGCGGCGCCCCGTAGCGCAGCGCCTCCAGGAAGAAGCCGAAGCGGGCCTCGGCCTCCTCGGCGCCGATGCCGAGCGCGCGGAACATCCGGCTCTGGACCCCGGAGTCGTGGATGCGGATCGAGCCGCCGCCGAGCTCGATGCCGTTGAGCACCACGTCGTAGGCCCGCGAGCGGACCGCGCCGGGATCGCTGTCCAGCTTGTCCAGGTCCCGCGGATCCGGGCTCGTGAACGGGTGGTGCGTGGAGTACCAGCGGCCCTCCTCCTCGTTCCACTCCAGCAGGGGGAACTCGGTCACCCAGAGGAACTCATGCTTCCCCGCGGGGATCAGCTTGTAGTGCTTCGCCAGCTCCAGCCGGAGCGTGCCCAGCGCGTTGGCCGCCACGGACTGCGGACCGGCGACGATCAGCGCGAGCCCGCCCTCCTCCAGGCCGAGGGCCTCGGCCGCGTCTTCCAGCTCCGCCTGCGTCAGGGCGTTCTTCACCTGGAAGACGATCTCGCCGCCCTTCCTCCGCAGGGTGAGGACGCCCGCGGCGCCGCTCCGGCGGGCGATCTCGACCCAGCCGTCCACCTCCTTGCGGCTCGCCTCGGCTGCTCCGGGAACAGCGAAGCCGCGGATTACGGGCACCTCCTGGAAGCCGCGGAACGCGCTGCCGCGCAGGCGGTCGGTGAGATCCGCGATCTCCAGGCCGAAGCGGAGGTCCGGCCGGTCGCTGCCGTAGCGCGCCATGGCCTCGGCGTAAGTCATGCGCGGGAAGGGCGACGGCGGCTGGATGCCGCCGAGCGGGAAGATGCGATGGAAGAGCCCCTCGATCAGCTCGAAGACGTCCTCCTCGGTGGGGAACGACATCTCCACGTCGATCTGCGTGAACTCGAGCTGGCGGTCGGCGCGCAGGGCCTCGTCGCGGAAGCAGCGGGCGATCTGGACGTAGCGCTCCAGGCCGGACACCATGAGGATCTGCTTGAAGAGCTGCGGCGACTGCGGCAGCGCATAGAAGCTGCCCCGGTGCGCCCGCGAGGGCACCAGGAAGTCGCGCGCGCCCTCGGGTGTGGATCGGGTGAGGATCGGCGTCTCCACGTCCACGAATCCATGCTCGTGGAAGTACCGGCGGACCTCCATCGTCACCTTGTCGCGCAGCAGGAAGTTGCGCTGCAGCTCCTGCCGGCGCAGGTCGAGGTAGCGGTAGCGCAGGCGGACCTCCTCGGAGACCTCGATCTTGCCGTCCAGCGCGAACGGGAGGGGCTCGGAGCGCGACAACACCTGGGCGCTGCGGGCGATCACCTCGACCTCGCCGGTGGGCAGGTCGCGGTTCACGTTCTCGGGCGCGCGGCGGACCACGTCGCCCTCGATCTCCACGACCCACTCGTTGCGCACCGGATCGAGCACCCGCGCCGCCTCGGGCTCGTACTCGGGCGTCACCACGACCTGCACGATGCCGCTGCGATCGCGCAGGTTCAGGAAGATGACGCCGCCATGGTCGCGCCGCCGCTGCACCCAGGCCTGCAGGCGCACCCGCGTGCCGACGTCCTCCACCGCGATCGTCCCCGCTCCCCGCCTCTTCAGAGTCTCAGCCATATCCGCTTCTATCCCTGCGGGAAGATCCCGCGATACTCCTCTTTGAGCTGGGCATAACGCTCGGCGGTATCCGAGATCCGCAGGGTCTCTTCGTCCGTCAGGGGCCGCACCGGCCGCGCCGGGATGCCCAGCGCGAGATGCCCGGCCGGGATCCGGTGTCCCGGCGCCACCACGGCCCCGGCGCCCACCATGGCGCCGCGCTCGATCACCGCTCCGTCCAGCACGCGGGCGCCGATGCCGATCAGCGCGCCGTCCTCCACCGTGCAGCCGTGGACGACCGCGCTGTGCCCCACCACCACCCCCTCGCCGATGACGAGCCGGTGACGGAGGTGGGCGACGTGCAGCACCGTGCCGTCCTGGATGTTCGTCCGCGCCCCGATGCGGATGGAGTTGACGTCCCCCCGCGCCACGGTGTGGAACCAGAAGGAGACGTCGTCCCCGAGCTCCACGTCGCCCACGACATAGGCTCCCGGGGCGATGAAGACCCGGGCCCCCAGCCTGGGCAGGACGCCATGGTACGGATGGATCGGCATGGAAACAGAGCGCCGGCCCCATGGGCCGGCCTCCAAAGCATGGCATAAAATCCGCCGGTGTCCAAAACGATCGACGTGGTCATCCCCGCCCTCAACGAGGAGCGCTCGCTCCCCAGCGTCCTCGCCGACCTCCCGCGTCCACCGGTGCGGAGGATCGTGGTGGCCGACAACGGCTCCACGGACGGCACCTCGCGGGTTGCCCGCGAGGGCGGGGCCGAGGTGGTGGCGGCGCCCCGGCGGGGGTACGGCAGCGCCTGCCTGGCCGGGCTCGACCACCTGCGCCGTACCGGGCCGCCGGACGTCGTGGTCTTCGTGGACGCGGACTGGTCGGACCATCCCGAGGAGCTGCCCGCCCTGATCGCCCCGATCCTGGCCGGCGAGGCCGACCTGGTGATCGGCTCGCGCATCCTGGGCCGGCGCGAGCCCGGGGCCCTGCTCCCCCAGGCGCGGGCCGGCAACCTGGTTGCCTGCGCCATGATCCGCCTGCTCTACGGCCACCGCTTCACGGACCTGGGGCCGTTCCGGGCGATCCGCTGGCAGGCGCTGGAGCGGATCGGGATGTCCGACCCGGACTTCGGCTGGACGGCCGAGATGCAGGTCAAGGCGCTGCGCCACGGCCTGCGCTGCGCCGAGGTGCCGGTCTCCTACCGCCGCCGGGTGGGTGTCTCCAAGATCACCGGCACCGTGTCCGGCACGGTCCGCGCCGGCTATAAGATCCTATGGACCGTCTTGAGATACAGCAGGGGGAGAGGATGACCGAGCCTGTCCGCATCGAAACGGAGATCGAGGTGCGCTACGCCGAGACCGACCAGATGGGCGTGGTCCATCACGCCAACTACGTGGTCTGGTTCGAGCTCGCCCGCACCCGCCTCTGCGCCGCCTCGGGCTTCCACTACGCGGACATCGAGAAGATGGGCTATCTCCTCATGGTCACCGCCGTCCAGGCCTCCTACCGCAAGCCCGCGCGCTACGGCGACACGGTGAACGTGGTCTGCTGGAACGACCGCCTGGGGAGCCGCGGTCTCCACTTCGCCTACGAGGTGCGCAAGGGCGGCGAGATCCTGGTCACGGGCGCCACCGAGCACATCTGGGTGGAGACGGCCTCGGGCAGGCCGTGCCGCATGCCCGAGGCGCTCCGGGAGCCGTTCCGGAGACTGGCCGGGCTCCCTCCTACTTGACCTTGCTCACGAACACGTCCGGCTGCTTCTCCCCCTTGTGGAGCACGGAGCGCTCGATCGTGCCGACCCAGAGGGCGTAGAAGGCGTCCTTGCCGGCGGCGAGGCCCTGATAGTCGCCGAGGAAGAAGCCGCGGTCCGTGACCGCCGCGAAGCGCGCGTCGAAGGACGGCCGGCTCGTGCGGCGGGCCGCGCCGAAGGTCTCGCCGTCCGCGGAGATCGCGACGTAGTGGTCGACCTGGAAGAAGTCGGAGCCCTGGTTGGCGTAGTAGGAGACCCCCACCCGCCCCTTGCCGTCCACGGCCACGGCCGGCGTGAAGCTCGCGAAGCCCTCGTCGCCCGAAACCCTCTGCTTCGCGCTCCAGGTGCGGCCGCCGTCGTCCGACCGCGACAGCGCGACCTCGTCGGGACCGATGAAGTCACCAGGGCGGAAGAAGACGTCGGGCCAGACCACGTACAGCCGCCCGCTGCGGGCATCGACGGCCGCGGCGGGCAGCTCGCCCGTGCGGAGCTGATCCACGCCGAGATTCTCCATGCGGCCCACCTGGACCAGCGGGCTCCAGGTGGCTCCGCCGTTTTCCGAGCGGGAGGCGACGACGGTCAGGTTGTTGACCCCGGTCGCATGCATCCAGACCAGGTGGAGCACGCCGCCCGGACCCACCAGCGGGATCACGCCGATGTTCGCGCCGGTCCTCTCCACGTCCACCGCCGGGCTGAACGACTGGCCACCGTCGTCCGACCATGCCACGCGCAGGGTCTGGGCGGTCGGGCCGACCGTGTCCCAGGCCACGTAGACCCGGCCGCGGAAGGGGCTGTCCTCTTGGGTGTCGACGACCACCGCCTCCTTGTCGTCGAAGTTGTTGATGTCGCCGAGATGGACGGCCACGGGCGGCCCCCAGTTGCGGCCACCGTCCTCCGAGGCGGAAACGTAGATGCCGTTCTCGGGGCGGGTCTCGTTGAACCGGATCGACGCGAGATAGGCCCGGCCGCCGGGGCCGTACGCCACCCAGGGGTCCGAAGTCTTTTCGAAGTCGCCGCCCGAGGAATGCGTCAGGCCGGGCACCGCGCCCTCGCTCCATTTGCGGCCGCCGTTCTTGGAGAACGCCCAGGTGAGGGAGCGCGCGCCGCCGTCCGCGAACCGCCCCTCCTGGTAGCTGGCCAGGAGCCGGAGGTCGTTTTCGGGATCGACCGCGAGGTAGGGCTCGGCCTCGGTCTCCGCCTGTCCCGGCCCGCCGTCCGGCTCCAGGATGTCCTGGCTCACCCGCCCCTGGGTCGCGCGGCCCTTCTTGGCCTCGGCCCCGATCCCGGCGACCCCGGGCGCGATCACCGACTCGGGCAGCGGACCCTCGGCCGGCAGCACGCCGTCCGAGAACAGGTAGAGGTGCCGGCGCTCCGAGATCCAGCGGCTGCGCGAAAACGTGGGCTTTTCGGACGATCCGGACGCGGCGAGGATGAGGGCGGCCAGGATGGCGGCGGATGCAATGCGGCGGACCCATGAAGACACGGCTCTCTCCTGTTCTAGCCCCCGCGAGCAAGGCCCAGTCCTGGACGGGCCTGGGAAAAACGCCAGAGATGGAAAGTGTAGCACTTTGACAGCCCATCCCTGCCCACGCTAACCTATCGCCACATCGAAGTTTCTCGATAAAAGGAGAACACGATGCGCTCACGCGCTGCCCTGGTGGCTCTCTGTCTGCTGTCGTCCCCCCTATCGTCCCCTGGATTCGCCCAGATCGTCCGCGGCGGCGCGCTCCCCGCTCCGCTCCCGATCCACCCGCCCGACCACTGGTGGAACGTGGATATCAGCGCCGCGCCGGTCGACACGAACAGCGCCAACTTCATCAGCTTCATCGGCGCGACCACGGGGCTCCACCCCGACTTCGGCGGCGACGCCGACGATCCGCCCGAGATCTACGGCATGGTCTACATGACCGTCCCGGGCACGCAGCCGCTGGAGACGGTGACCTGGACGACCGACTGGAACCAGAGCGACGACGGCGCGCCCGGCCGGCCGGCCGGCTACCCCATCCCGGTCGAGGCCCGCACCGGGGTCAAGTGGATCGAGAGCGGCTACGCCGGGAACGACGACCAGGGTGGCGACCGCCACATGCTGATCGTGGACAAGGACAACCGTCTCCTCTTCGAGCTCTACCGCACGGTCTGGAACGCCACCTCCCAGGAGTGGGAGGCGGACTCGGGCGCCATCTACAAGCTCGACTCGCTGGAGCGCCGGCCGGAGGGGTGGACCAGCGCCGACGCCGCCGGGCTCGCCATCCTCCCCGGGCTCGTGCGCTACGAGGAGGTCTTCGGCACCGCGCCGATCCAGCATGCCTTCCGCATGACGGTCGACTTCACCAAGGGCTATGTCTGGCCCGCCTCGCACGACGCGACCACGTCGAACAACGCCAACGCCCTGCCCCTGGGCGCGCGGCTGCGGCTCAAGGCGGGCAAGAGCCTCTCGGGGTACACGCCCGAGGTCCAGCGGATCTTCCAGGCCATGAAGACCTACGGCCTGATCGTGGCCGACAACGGCAGCGACATGTACATCACCGGCGCCTATGACACGCGCTGGAACAACGACGTGCTCAATCCCGCCTTCTCCAGCCTCAAGGCGAGCGACTTCGAGGTGATCCAGCTCGGCTGGAAGCCGGCGGTGGCGAACGGCACCGGCCCGCTCGATTACTACACCTTGAACCCCTGCCGGCTGGTGGACACCCGCATCACGCCAGGGCCCTACGGCGGCCCGGCCGTGCTCCCCGGCCAGCGCGTCTTCGTGGCGACAGGCCAGTGCGGCATCCCCGCGGCCGCCAAGGCCCTGGCGGTGAACCTCACGGTCGTCACTCCCGGCGCCACCGGGCACCTGCAGCTCTTCCCCGGCAACGCGGCGCCGGCGACCGCGACCGCCATCAGCTTCACCGCCGGCCGGACCCAGGCGAACAATGCGACGGTCATGCTGTCCTCCTCCGGCTCGGGCGCGCTCGGCGTCGCCAACACGACCGCCGTGCCGGTGCATGTGCTCCTCGACGTGTTCGGCTACTTCCAGTAGCCTTGGCAGGTGAAAGACAGAGAGCCCGACCTCGAAGAGATCGCCCGCCGCGCCATGATCGAGCGCGGCCTGTATCCCGACTTCCCGCCGGCCGTGCTGGCGGAGACCCGCAAGATGGAGGAGGTCCACCGTTTCGGGGGGGATGGCATCGACGGCGTGCGAGACCTGCGCGGGCTCCCCTGGTTCTCGATCGACAACGACGATACCCGCGACCTCGATCAGCTCACGGTGGCGGACGCCGGGAGTCCGGACATCCTGGTGTCCGTGGCCATTGCGGACGTCGACGCCCTGGTCGGGCAGGAGTCGGACACGGACCGCCACGCCGGCCACAACACCGTCTCGGTCTACACCCCGGTCCGGATCTTTCCCATGCTCCCGGAGCGGCTCTCGACCGGCCTCACCTCGCTTCACGAGGGGGAGGACCGCCTGGCGGTCGTGGTCGAGATGGCGGTCGGCGAGGACGGCGCGGTCGGCAGGGTCGACATCTTCCGGGCCGCGGTGCGCAACAAGGCGCGGCTCACCTACAATGCCGTGGCCGCCTGGCTGGAGGGACACGGCCCGCTGCCCAAGGAGGCGAAAGGCCTGGACGGCCAGCTCCGCCTGCAGGACGAAGCCGCCGTGCGCCTGCGCCAGCGCCGCCACGAGCGCGGCGCGCTCCAATTCGAGACGCTGCGGTCGAAGCCGGTGGTCGAAGGCGGCCGGGTGCGCGGCATCGAGGAGGACCGGAAGAACCGCGCCAAGGAGCTGATCGAGGACTTCATGCTCGCGGCCAACTCCGCGACCGCGAGCTTCCTCGAGCAGCGCGGCTATCCCTCGATCCGCCGTCTGGTCCGCTCCCCCGCGCGCTGGCCGCGGATCGTGGACATCGCCGCCCGGCTCGGGGAGAGGCTGCCGGCGGAGCCTCACCCCGAACCGCTCGCCCGCTTCCTGGAGAGGCGCCGCGCGGCCGACCCCGAGGGATTTCCCGAGCTCTCCCTCTCCGTGCTCAAGCTGCTCGGCTCGGGCGAGTACACGGTCGATCTGCCGGGCCAGCCGGCCCCGGGTCACTTCGGCCTCGCGACCGACGATTACACCCATGCCACGGCGCCGAACCGGCGCTATCCCGACCTCGTCACCCAGAGGCTGGTCAAGGCGGCCCTCGCCGGCCGGCCCGCGCCCTACGAGGCGAGCGCGCTGGAGGAGCTCGCCCGCTGGTGCACCCGCAAGGAGGACGACGCCCGCCGCGTCGAGCGCCAGGTGACCAAGTCCGCGGCGGCCCTGCTGCTGGCCGACCGCATCGGCGAGAGCTTCGACGCGATCGTCACCGGAGCCTCCGAGAAGGGGACCTGGGTGCGCACCTGCCGCTATCCGGTCGAGGGCCGGCTGACCCGCGGCCATCCACGGCTTGGCGAAAATGATCTGGACGTGGGCGACCGGGTGCGCGTCCGCCTGGTCTCGGTGGACGTCGAGCGCGGCTTCATCGACTTCGATTGCTGATGGACTGCCGGCGCCTCCTGATCGACCACGGTTTCGAGCCCGGTTTCTCCGCCCAGGCGCTCGCCGAGGCCGCGGCCCTCCCGGACGAGATCCCCTCGGATGTCGAAGACCTCCGGCATCTCCCCTGGCTCTCGATCGACCGGGAGGGGACCCGCGCGGTCGACCAGGTCACGACGGCGGAGCGCCGCGGCCCGGTCATCCTGGTGCGGATCGCGATCGCCGACGTGGACGCGCTGGTGCCGCCCGGCTCGGCCCTCGACCGCCGCGCGCGGCAGAACGCCCGCTCGCTCTACACTCCGGCCGGCACCTTCCCGCTGCTGCCCGAGCGGATCGCCGCCGGCCTCGGCTCGTTCCGGGAGGGCCGGGACCGCCTGGCCGTGGTGGTCGAGCTGCCGGCCGGGGAGATCCGGCGAGCCCGGGTGCGCAACCAGGCCCGGCTCGGCTTCCGGGAGGTCACGGCCTGGCTGGAAGGGGAACCGCTCGCGAAGCGGCCGATGAAGATGTCGGTGCTCAAGAAGCAGCTCCGCCTGCACGCGGAGGCCGCGGGCCGGCTCGGGCGATGTGCAAGCGCCGAGGAGCTGCTCGAGAGCCTGCTGTCGGCGGCCAACGCGGCCGTGGCCGCGTTTCTTTCGCTCCCCGCCGCACGGGCCACGGCGCCGAGCCGGCGCTACGCCGACCTCGTGACCCAGCGCCTGCTCAAGGCCGCCCTTGCCGGCCGGCCCGCGCCCTACTCCGAAGAAGAGCTCCAGGAGCTGGCCGCTTGGTGCACCCGCCGCGAGGAAGAGGCCAGCCAGGTGGAAGCCCAGCTGGCCTGATATCCTTTTCACCATGCGCCGGCTCCATCTCACGACCGGCGGCGAGAGCCACGGCCCGGGCCTCACCGCGATCCTCACCGGCCTGCCCGCCGGGCTGCGGGTCGATTTCGATCTCCTGGCCCGCGACCTCGCCCGCCGCCAGCATGGCTACGGCCGCGGCAACCGCATGAAGATCGAAAAGGACGAGGCCGAGATCCGTGGCGGCGTGCGCGGCGGCGAGACCCTCGGCTCGCCGCTCGTCCTCTGGATCACCAATCGCGACTACGTGAGCTGGGAGCCGATGATGAGCCCGGTCGCGGTCGATCCCCGCCGGGCGGAGCAGCGGCGCGTCCGCTCCCCGCGGCCGGGGCATGCCGATCTCGCGGGCGGCATCAAGTACCTGCGGCAGGACCTGCGCGACGTGCTGGAGCGCGCCTCGGCCCGCGAGACCACGGCCCGCGTGGCGGCCGGCGCCTTTGCCCGCATGCTGCTCGCGGAGATCGGCGTCGAGATCCGCAGCGGCGTGCGCTCGCTCGGCCCGGTCGGCGCCGGCCGGCCCGTCCCCGCCTGGGAGGACCTCCTGCAGGTGGACGACTCCTCGCCCCTGCGCGCCATCGATCGCGCGCTCGAAGACGAGATGGTCCGCCTCGTCGACCGCGCCCAGGAGGAGGGGGACACGCTCGGCGGCGCCGTGACCGTGATCGCCCACAACGTGCCCGCCGGGCTCGGCTCCCACGTGCAGTGGAACGAGAAGCTCGACGGCCGCCTGGCGCAGGCGGTGATGTCGGTCCACGCCGTCAAGGCGGTGGAGATCGGCGCGGGAGTCGCGGCGGCCGGCGGCTTCGGCAGCGAGGCGCACGATCCGATCGCCAGGGAGAACGGCCGCTGGACCCGGCCGACCAACAAGGCCGGCGGCCTCGAAGGCGGAGTGACCAACGGCGAAGACGTGGTCATCACCGCCTACAAGAAGCCGATCGCCACCCTGCGCAAGGGGATGCCCAGCGTCAACCTGGACACGATGGAGGCGCAGACCTCGCAGTACGAGCGCAGCGACGTCACCGCCCTCCCCGCCGCCGGCGTCATCGCCGAGGCCATGGTCGCCCTGATCCTGGCCGACGCCGTGCTGGAGAAGCTCGGCGGCGATTCCATGGCCGAGCTCAAGGCCCACTGGGAAGCCACGCGCGACCAGCAACGACGCTGGCCTTCCTGACGTAGGGGAGGGGTTTACCCCCTCCCGGGCGGGGGCAAGCCCCGCCCCTACTCTCGAGCGCCCCCGGTCCGCCCGCGAAACGACTCCATCATGTCGTTGAACGCGGCCTCGAGCTCCTCCAGGTGGGGGTCCGAGCGCCGGAAGCGGAGCTTGCGGTTCAAGTCGCCCGCCTTCACGTCCTCCATCGCCCTGCGGATCCCGATCAGCGGCCCGGCCAGGCGGTGGGTGTGGAACACCGCGAGCAGGATCACCGCCAGGATCGCCAGCGCCGTCTGGACCGACAGCACGACGATCAGATCGCGGCGCGCGCTCTCGCTCAGCCGGTCGAACATCGCGAGGTAGGAGGTGACGGCGAACACGATCACCACCACCGACGTGAGCAGGATCCACAACCCCGAAAACCGCAGCATGTAGGGCAGCGTGAAACGCACTCCGGACCCGCGCACCTGCTGAAGGTTGACCATGAGCTCCTCCCTTCAGAGAAACGGTCTAGGCAGAACTTTGGATGGAATTCTAGCTCAGATCAGGATCAGTCCGACCCCGGCCGCCATCAAAGCACCCGCCAGCAGCTTGCGCAGCGTGACCGGCTCCCCGAAGACGGCGCGGCCGAGGATCACCGCCGAGACATTGCCGATCCCCCGCTTCAACGTCTCCATGAGGCCCACCCAGACCTGCTGGATGGCCAGGAGCTGGAGGCCGAGCGCCAGCAGGCTCGTCACCAGGGCGAGCGCGAACGCGCCGCGCACGTGGCGCAGGCCGGCCAACTCCCCCAGCCGCCGCTGCCAGACCAGGACCACGAAGACGCCGGCCGCCACGCCCGCGCACAGCACCGTGGCATGGAACGGCGCGCTCGCCCGCGCCATGGCCATCTTGTCGAGCGGCACCGTCAGCGACCAGAGCAGGGCCACGGCGGTCATCAGGGCGGCGCCGGGCTCCCAGCGCCAGGCCGCTTTTCCCTCGGGCAGGTTGAGCGCGAACGCGCCGGCGACCACGAGGACGATGCCGAGCCACTGGAGCGGCGCGGGCACCTCGCCGAGCATCGGGATGCCGAGGAGCGCGGTGAAGACCGGCGTGAGCGAGAGCAGCGGGATGATGATGCTCAGCGCCGAGGTGCGCAGGGCGGCGAAGAACATCAGGTTCGCCGCGATGTTGAGCAGCACCGAGGCGACGGCGGGCAGCGCGTACCCGGGCTGGATCTCGGGCATGCCGTCGAAGACGGTCCAGACGGCGAACAGGGGGGCGGCGGCCGCGGTCAGCAGGAAGGCGAGCGGCACCGGCCGCACCCTCCCGACGAGGAACTTGCGGGACACGTCGTGCGCGCTCCAGGCGAGGCTGGAGCCGACGACCAGCAGGAGGGCGCCGCCCGGGATGGCCATGAAAGCCCGCGGATCATAGCAGGGTGAACCTGGGCTAAACTTCCGGCCGTGCCACGCGAAGTCGGAGATGCCGAATACCAGCGACTGCTCCTGTTCCGGACGGGCCTCAGGAAGTTCCTCCACTGGAGCGCCCGGCAGGCCGAGGCCGCCGGGCTGACGCCCGCCCAGCACCAGCTCCTCCTGGCCGTCCGCGGCCACCAGGATTCCCGCGGGCCCACGATCGGCGACGCCGCCGGCTACCTGTTCCTGCGCCATCACAGCGCCGTGGGCCTGGTGGACCGGGCGGAGTCGGCCGGCCTGGTCGAGCGCGTGGAAGACCAGGACGACCGCCGCGTGGTCCGCCTGCGCCTGACGGAAAAGGGGGCCGGCATCCTCGTGCAGCTCTCCCAGGTCCACCTGGAGGAGCTGACCCGTCTCGCGCCCGACATGCGGTCGCTCTGGGCCGGTCTGGAGGTCTGACTTGAAGCTCCTTGCAGGAATTGCCGTCCTGGTTCTCCTCGCGCTGCCGGCCGCGGCCCGCGCGCAGACCGCCTATCCCGATCCGCAGGAATCCCCGGCTCCTCCCGAGGCCGTCCCCCAGCCGGACGAGGCCGTCGAGCCCGAGCCGGAACCGGCAGCGCCGGACCTCGAGGGCACGATCGGCGAGATCCGGGTGGTGGCCAGGACCATCTTCGATCCGAACAAGCCCGGCGAGGACAAGTGGGTCTTCCGCATGGCGGACCGCCTGCACCGCACCACCCGTCCCGAGGTGATCCGGCGCCAGATCCTGCTCGAGCCGGGCGATCCGTACTCGCCCGAGGCCGTGGCCGAGTCCGAGCGCATCCTGCGCGCCAACCGCTATCTCTACGAGGCGGAGATCCGGCCCGTCCCGGCCGGCGACGGCATCATCGACCTGGAGGTGGTGACCCGGGACGTCTGGACGCTGCGGGCCGGCATCAGCTTCAACCGCGCGGGCGGCGAGAACAGCACCGACTTCACGCTCCAGGACTCGAACTTCCTCGGCACGGGCAAGGACCTGACCCTGTGGCGGATCTCGAACGTCGACCGCACCTCGACCCTCTTCCGCTACCGCGATCCGGGGCTCTTCGGCACCCGCACGCAGCTGGAGCTGTCGGCCGCGGACTACAGCGACGGCGGCTCGCGGCGCTTCGAGATCGAGCGCCCGTTCTACGCCCTGGACGCGCGGCGGGCGGCCGGCTTCAAGGTCTACACCTACGACCGCGTCGACTCGCTCTACGAGCTCGGCGAGATCGTGCAGAAGATCGCCCACACCCGCGAGCAGGTCGAGGCCTACGTCGGGTTCTCCGAAGGCTTCGCGCACGGGGCGAGCCGGCGCTGGCTCCTCGGCTTCAACCGCGACCTCGACGAGTTCGAGTACCCGGCCGGCGGCGACTCGACGCCGCTGCCGCCCGTGAACCGGCTCTTCACCTATCCCTGGATCGGCTTCGAGTACGTCGAGGACGGCTTCGTCACGGAGCGCCAGCTCGACCAGATCCAGCGCACCGAGGACCTGAACCTGGGCACCCAGGCCCAGGCGCGGATCGGCTGGTCGACCGCCGCCCTGGGCGCCGGCCGCGATCACCTGATCGCCAGCACCAAGGTGACCACGGGCTGGCGGCCGGGCGGTCGCCAGCTTCTCCTGGCGGCCTTCGAAGGCGGCTCGCGCTGGGGCAACCGCGGCCGTGAGAACTTCCTCGTCGGCGGCCACCTGCGCTACTACCTGCGGGACTTCGGCAAGAGCGTCCTCTACCTGGCGGCCGAGGGCGCGCTGGCCGAGGAGCTCGATCCGGAGACCCAGATCCTGCTGGGCGGCGACACCGGTTTGCGAGGCTACCCGCTGCGCTACCAGGCCGGCGACCGCAAGTGGCTCCTGCAGCTCGAGCAGCGGGTCTTCAGCGACCGCGAGATC
>JBJMGZ010000034.1:0-9528 GCA_045807605.1 Thermoanaerobaculia bacterium
GTCCAGCACCTGGCCCGTGGGCAGGCGGTCCCCGGGCTCGACCACGTTGCGCAGCCGGATTTCCAGCGGATCGAGCCCCAGGGCGCGGGCGATCCGGTCCATCTGGCGCTCCATGGCGAGCTCGACCTGCGGCGCGCCGAAGCCGCGGAAGGCGCTGTTGGGCGCCGTGTGGGTGCGCAGCACCTTGCCGCGGATGCGCACGTTCGGGCAGCGGTAGGGGCCGAAGGAGTGGAGCAGGCCGCGCGAGAGCACGACCGAGGAGAGCGTGCCGTAGGCGCCGCCGTCCATGAGGATCTCGATGTCCAGCGCGAGCAGCCGGCCCTCGGCGTCGACCCCCGTGCGGTGGCGGACGATCGCCGGGTGGCGCTTGGTCGTGGCCACGATGTCCTCGTGGCGGTCGTAGATCATCTTGACCGGATTGCCGGCGGCCCGGGCGAGCAGCGCCGCATGGATGGCGAGCGCGCTCGGGAAATCCTCCTTGCCGCCGAAGCCGCCGCCCACGGCCGCGGCGCGCACGCGCGCCCGCTCCGGCGGCAGGTCGAAGGCGTGGACGAGGGCCTTGTGCACGTAGTACGGGCACTGCATGGACCCGAGGACAGTAATGCCTCCGTCCTCTTCCCAGGCGATCATCCCCTGGCACTCGATGTAGATGTGCTCCTGGTGCCCGGTCCGGTATTCCCCCTGGATCACGTGCGCGGCCTGCGCGAGCCCGGCTTCCACATCCCCGCTGTCCATGCCCAGCTCGTAGAGCGGGGGGAGCGGCTCGGGAGCGTCCATGTCGAGCACGGCCGGGAGCGGCTCGTACTCGACCTCCACGGCGGCGAGCGCCTGGCGGGCGGCGAGGAGCGTGGGGGCCGCGACCAGGGCCACGGGCTCGCCCACGTGGCGGACGATGTCGGCCGCGAGGATCGGCCAGCCGTCGTCGATGAGCTGCACGCCGTTCGGGCCGGGGAGGTCGGCCGCGGTGACGCAGAGCGCCCCGGCGGGCGCTCTCTCGGGAAACCAGCGGATGCTCAGGATGCGGGCGTGGGGATGAGGGCTGCGCACGGTCGCGCCGTGCATCATCCCGGGGAGGGTCACGTCGTCGACGTACCGGGCTGCGCCCGTGACCTTGGCGAAGCCGTCCGGCCGCGGGGGGCTCTCTCCGATCCCGATCATTCGCGGGAGTCTAGCAGCAGGATGCGCCCCCGCTAGAGAATCCGCGAGTCGTGGTCGGCCCAGACCAGGCCGGACATGACCTTGGGCATGAAGCGGGTCGACTTCGGCGGCAGCATCTGGCCGTCCGCGATGGCGGCGGAGAACTCGGCCGGGAGCATCGGCGGCAGCCAGATCCCGGTCTTGAGCTCGCCGCTCGCGACCTGCTGCCAGAGCTCGTCCGGGTTGGAGCGGTAGACCACCGTGCCATCCGTGGCAGCGTCGGGGGAGTAGCCCAGCGCCGGCAGGACCTTGTCGTGGAGCAGCTCCACGCCCAGCAGGGACTCGCCTTCGAAGCTCCGGACCTCGGGATCGCGCCCGGCCCTCCAGATCCCCAGCGCGGGCTGGCGGGCCTCGGCCACGGCCTGGGCGAATCCGGTGCCGCTGCCTCCCCGGAAGGTCTGGGTGGAAGAGGGGATGCCTACGCGGTCGAGGTCGATATCCTCCCTGAGAGCGCGGTGGATGGGCTCGATGGCGAGCGCCGGGGCGGCGATGCTGGTCACCATGGCGAGCTTGGCGGACGCGGCGGTTCCGGGCCGGATGCCGCGCTCGCCGGCGAACTTCTGCGCCACCTTGTAGCGGTGATGGCCGTCCGCGATCGCAGCGGGGCCGGACGTCGCCTGCTGATAGAGCCGGATGCGCTCCGGGTCGTCCACGCGGTAGATCACGTGGAAATGGCCGTCGGCGTCTTGGTGCCGGACGAGGGGCGCAGCGTGCGCCACGTCCTCGGCAATGTCCTCGGCAATGAGGGCATCGAGCCGCCCGCCGTCCTCGGAGAGGAGGAAGACGGGCTCCAGGTCCACGTGCATGGCCGAGAGCAGGGCCAGGCGGTCGGCGAGCGGCTTGTCGAGCGTCTGCTCGTGGGGCCGGATGACCGAGGCGTCCTCCAGGCCGGCGAGCCCGAGCACGCCGAGCCGCCGGCCGCCGCCCGCGAGCTCGATCACGTACGGGTAGAGCGCGGGCCGCCCGTCGCGGGCGAGCACCCCCTCCTCCAGCCACTTGTGGTGGAGCGCGGCGGCGAAGCGGTAGGGATCGCCCCCCTCCGGCGCGAGAGGCCGCGTCAGGTGCACGAACTGGTGCGGGTCCTGGGCATGGAAGCGGTCGCGTGCCGCCTCGTTGATCTGGTCATAAGGCGGCGCGGCCAGGAGGCCGGCGTCCCCAGCCTTGGGTGTGTAGTGGATCCCTTCAAAAGCGAACAGGCGCATCAGTGACCCTCCGGTGGTTCCAAGCAACCGGGGGTATTCTAGGACTGAAAGCCCGGAAAGGACCTCAAGGACACCAGGGACTGCAAGGACAGCGGCCGGGCTCATCCTTGATGTCCCTGGTGTCCCTGGTGTCCTTGACGTCCTCTGCGCCGCTCACACCCGCCGGCGCAGCCAGCCGGCCTTGGCCATGCGGCGCTCGATGGAGCGCACCTTCCTCTGGTAGGACTTGCTCTTGCTCCCCGGGTGCCAGGACTTGGGGCGGGGGAGGCTCGCGGCGAGCTCGGCGGCCTGGTGCTCGGTCAGGCTGCGGGCGGACTTGCCGTAGTAGTGGCGGGCCGCGGCCTCGGCGCCATAGATGCCCTCGCCGAGCTCCACCACGTTCAGGTAGACCTCCAGGATGCGGCGCTTGGTGAGGCTCCTCTCGAGCTGCCAGGTGAGGATCGCCTCCTTGACCTTGCGCAGCGGGTTGCGCGAGGGGGAGAGCCAGAGGTTCTTGGCGAGCTGCTGGGTGATCGTCGAGGCTCCCCGCGGGATCTTCTTGTCCTCCCAGGCGTCTTCCAGGGCGGCGCGTTGCTCGCGGGAGGAGAAGCCGTTGTGGGAGAAGAACTCGATGTCCTCCGACACGATCACCGCCCGCTTCAGGTTCGCCGAGATCCGCGAGCCGGCGACCCACTTCCATTCGGCTTCCCGGTCCTTGCCCAGGCCCATCCAGCCGCCGCGGCGGTAGAGATCGATGAACGCGGTCGTCTCGGGCTCCTCCCTGGCCAGGGCGGAGACGTCCGGCCAGGTGATCGCCTCCCACGCGAGCCAGGCGGCGAGCAGCCCGAGCAGGACGAGGACCACGAGGCGCACGCGACCCTTCCGGGGCGCCTCGTAGGGCGGGGCGATCATGGGTTCGGCCGGTATGGGTTCCGACATGGGTTCCGCATAATCATAGGCGAGAAGGGCAGCAGATATAATCCGCTTCATGACGCGCGACGATCTCTTCGAATTCATCCGTTCGGACGCCGTTGAGCGTTTCTGCCGGCGCTGGAAGATCCGCGTGCTCGCCATGTTCGGCTCCGTCCTGCGGGATGACTTCCGGCCGGACAGCGACGTGGACGTGCTCGTCACGTTCGATCTGTCCGCCGACTGGGGCCTGTTCGAGCATATGCAGATGAAGGAGGAGCTGGAGGCCCTGCTGGGGCGCAAGGTCGACCTGGTGAACCGCCGCGCGATCGAGAGAAGCCCCAACTGGATCCGGCGCGAGGCCATCCTGGGCTCTGCGGAGACGGTGTATGTCGCGGGATGACGCTGTGCTGCTGGACATGGTCAATGCGGCGCAAAGAATCGTCGAATTCAAGCAGGGAATGGACAAGCAGGGTTTCCTGCAGGACACCAAGACCCAGTCCGCGATCCTCCACCAGTTGATGATCCTTGGCGAAGCTTGCAAGCGCCTCTCCCTGGAGACCCGCGGTCGCGCTCCCCAGATCCCCTGGCGTCTGATCGCCGGCATGCGGGACAACCTCATCCACGAGTACGACGACGTCGACCTGGAGGAGATCTGGAAGACGGCCGATCGGGACGTACCAGCGCTCGTCGCGGAGCTACGTCGCCTGAGCGGGCCGGAAGAGCCCGGCTAGCCGTGCCGCCGATCACCGTCCCCCTCCGCGCTCCCGAATTCGGCCCCGGCGAGTGGGTCCAGGGGCCGGCGGTGTCCATGGCCGCGGAGCGCGGCCGGGTCGTGCTGGTCGACTTCTGGGAATCGACCTGCATCAACTGCCTGCGCACGCTGCCGTACCTCAAGGCCTGGCACGAGCGCTACTCCGGGCGGGGGCTCACCATCGTGGGCGTGCACACGCCGGAGTTCGAGCTCACGGGCGATCCGGCGGTCGTCGCGGCGGCGGTGCGCGCCGAGGGCATCCCGTATTCCGTGCTGCTCGACGACTCGCGCGAGACCTGGCGGCTCTACGCCAACCACTACTGGCCCGCCAAGTACCTGGCCGACGCCCGCGGGTATCTCCGCTACGAGCACTTCGGCGAGGGCGCCTACGGCCATACCGAGGAGATGATCCAGCTTCTCCTGCGCGAGACAGGGGATACCGAGCCCATGCCCCCGGTCCTCGCTCCGCTGCGCGAGGAGGACCGGCCCGGCGCCGTCTGCTACCCGGCCACCCGCGAGACCTACATCGGTTATCTCCGTGGCCGTCTCCTGGCGGCGGAGGGCTACCGTCCCGGCGAGGAGGTGCGGCACCGGGAGGAGCAGGAGCCGGCGCCGCCCGGGATGTTCAACGCCCGCGGATCCTGGCGCCACGAGGCCGAGTTCCTGGAGGCGCTGGAGCCCGGCGCCGAGCTGGAGCTGGCCTGCGACGCGGCGGGCGTCAATCTCGTAGCCGCGGGCGCCCTCGTGGCCGCCTCGCCCGGCGGAGAAGCGGAGGTCGAGGTGGACGGCGCTCCCGTCCCGCCGCACGACCGCGGCGCGGACCTGGTCGAGAGGGACGGCCGCACCTTCGCCATCTGGGACCGCCCGCGCATGGTTTCCCTCATCGGCCCTGCCGAGTTTCGGCATAGGTCCGTGGTGGTGCGCTTCCTCACTCCCGGCACCCGCGCGTATACCTTCTCCTTCACCACCTGCGTCCAGGGTCCTCCGCCCTCCTGAGAAATAGATCCCCTTCTCCCGACATAATGCGGAGAAGGCTCTCGTTCGCTCGGGGAAGGAGGATCGCTTGAAGACTCGTCTGCTCTTGGCGTGCGCGCTGCTGGTGCTGATACCGCTGGCGGTGGGAGGGGCGGCGGCGGCGACCTTGAAGGAGAAGTCGGAGGAGCTCGACGCCCGCATTCTGCGGGAGCTCGACGGCAATCCGCGGGCTGCGGCGCTGTTCAAGCAGGCCAACGAGGCGCGGCTCCGGGAGGACCACCGGCGGGCGAGCGACCTCTATCGCCAGGTCTACGGGCTCGCGCCCGGGTTCGTGCATGCCCTGCGGCGCCAGGCCATAGAGATGCTCGCCCTGGACGACCGCGCCGGCGCTCTCGGTCTCGCCCGCCAGGCGGTGCTCCGCGAGGCTTCCGCCGAGAACCTCACGGCGCTCTCGGTGGTCCTCTCCAGCAGCCCGGGAGGAGGCTTTCCTCCGGAGGCCGACCGCAAGGAGGCCCTCGACCTGGGGCGGCGCGCCGCGGAGCTTGCGCCGGACGACTATTTCGCCCAGAGGGCGCTCGCCCAGGCGGCGCTGCTCAACGAGGACGTCGCCCTCCTTGGACAGGCCTCCACCCAGATGATGGCGATCGTCCCGGAGGAGCTCGGCAGCCACTATATGCAGGCCTTCGCGCGAGCCTCGCAGGGGGCCTTGGAGCAGGCCCAGGCATCCCTCGACCGCGCGCACGAGCTCGGGTTGCCGGACGAGCAGTACCAGGCCCTCAGCCAGTCGTTCCTCGACGCCCGTCCATGGTACGTCCGCTATGGAACCGCGGCGCTCGAGGGACTCGCCGTCTGGATCGGCAGCCTGCTGGTCCTGCTCCTCGCCGGCTGGGTCCTGAGCCGGGCGACCCTGCGCGCCGCGCAGCAGGCGCCGGCACAGCCGGGCGGCCGGGCGGCGGGCGGGGACCGGTTGCTGCGCGGGCTCTACAAGGCCGTGCTGTGGCTCTCCTGTCTCTACTACTGGCTGTCGATCCCCATCGTCGCGCTGCTGGTGGTCGCCCTGGGTGGCGGCGTCATCTACGCCTGCTTCGCGATCGGCCGCATCCCGGTCAAGCTCGTGATCGCGGTCGTGGTCCTGGTCATCGTCTCGCTGGGCTCGATCGTCAAGAGCATCTTCGCGCGGGGGAGGGACGAGGACCCCGGCCTCAAGCTCGATCCGGCTGCGGAGCCCCGGCTGCGGGACCTGCTGCGCGAGGTGGCGGAGAAGATCGGCACCCGGCCGGTGGACAACGTCTACCTGACGCCCGGGACCGAGCTGGCCGTGATGGAGCGCGGCGGGATGCTCCGGCAGCTTCGCGGCGCCTCGGAGCGCTGCCTGATCCTCGGGGTCGGGGTGCTCGAGGGGATGAAGATCGCCCCTTTCAAGGCGATCCTGGCCCACGAGTACGGGCACTTCTCGAACAAGGACACGGCCGGCGGCGGCTTCGCCCTGAGCGTGCGCCGGTCGCTGGTGGTCATGGGCCAGAACCTGGCGCAGAGCGGCGTGGCGGCCTGGTACAACCCGGCCTGGCTCTTCGTGAACGGCTTCTATCGCGTCTTCCTGCGCATCTCACAGGGCGCCTCCCGGCTGCAGGAGGTGCTGGCCGACCGCTGGGCGGCGTTCGCCTACGGCGCCAAGGCCTTCGAGCGCGGCCTGCTGCATGTGATCGAGCGCGGAGTCCGGTTCAACGCCCACGCCAACGCCGCGATCGGCGAGGTGGTGGAGGGCCGGCGCGCCCTGGCGAACCTGTACTCCTACCAGCCGTCCGCTGCGCCGGACCCGGAGGAGATCCAGGCCGAGGTCAAGCGCGCCATCCACCGGGAGCCCTCGCCGTACGACAGCCACCCCTCGCCCGTGAAGCGCTTCCTGTGGACCCGCCGGATCGTGTCCGCAGGGCAGACCACCCCGGAGGACGAGGAGGAGGTCTGGACGCTCTTCCGCAACCGCGAGGCCGTCGAGAGGAAGCTCACGGAGGCGGTGCGCCTGAATCTGCAGATGCGGGGCATCGAGATCCCCCGCGAGACCGCCGCGGTGGCCTGAGCCCGGCTTTTGTTCCATCGGCGCCGCCCGGCTGTCTCAAGGGGCATGACCGCCGATTGTGTGCCGTTCCCGGTTCCCTGTACGCTAGCGCCGGGGTCCCGGTTCATCCGCATGGGGGACCTCAGGCGAGCCCGGCACGTGGATCTGGAGCAGCTCAGCGACGAGGAACTGGTCGAGAAGGCCCGCAAGGAGCCGGCTCTCGCCTCCGAGTGCCTCGGCGTGCTCTACCGCCGCTTCTATCCCAAGGTCGCGTACTGGTGCCTGCGCATCTGCGGCAACCGCGACGAGGCCGCGGACCTCGCCCAGGAGGTGTTCATCCGCGTCCATTCCCGCCTCGGCTCCTTCCGCGGCGAGAGCCGGTTCTCGACCTGGCTCTACCAGGTCACCCGCAGCGTGGCCATCAACCGGGGGGAGTCCAACCGCCGGCGCTCCTCGCCGTTGACCGATCTCGACAGCGCGCCCGAGATGGCCGATCCGCTGCCCGACGCCCAGGAGGTCCTGGCGCGGGCCGAGGCCGCGGGCGAGCTGCGCGCCGCCATGGAGGAACTGGAGCCGCTGGAGGCCAAGGTCCTCTACCTGCACTTCGCCAGCGGCCTGACCCTGCCGCGCATCACCGAGCTCCTCGGGCTCGACAACCGGTCGGGAGCCAAGGCCTTCATCGTGAGCGCCACGCGCAAGCTCCGGCGCCGGTTCGGGGTCGTCAAGGAGGCAGCCCGTGTCGCTGAGTGACTCGCTTCATTCCGTCTGGTCTCCGGAGACCGGCTGCCCGCCGCCCGAGGACTGGCTCCGCCTGGAGACCGGGGAGGTAACTCCCGAGGAGCGCCGCAGGCTGGAGGAGCACGCGGCCCGCTGCCCAGCCTGCGCGTCGGAGCGCGAGATGGCGCGCCTGTTCGCCGAGGCCCCGGAAGCCGGGCAGGACGAGGATGTGGACTATGTCGTGGCCCGGCTGGAGAGCCTGAACCTGCCGAGCCAGCCGGTCCCTCTCGCCTTTCCGGCCCGCCGGCCGGCCCTGGCCTGGGCCGCGAGGCTGGCGGCTCTGATCGTGCTGGCGATCGGCGTGGCGCTGTTCTTTCGCGCCGGGGCGCCGCCGCCGCTCCGCGATCCCGGGGCCGGCGAGGTCTACCGCGGCGGGCACGTGCGGCCGCTCGGCCCGAGCGGGGAAATTTCGGAGGTTCCCCGGGAGTTCCGCTGGGAGGGTATCGAAGGGGCGCGCTCGTACCGGGTGACCCTGCGGGCCGTCGACGACGCCGTGCTCTGGCAGGAGACGGTGGCGGCCCCCTTCGCCCGGCTGCCGGAAGACGTCGCGCGCAGCCTTCATCCCGCAGTTCTCTACCGTTGGAGCGTGGAAGCCCTGGATGAACAAGGCGCGAGGCTCGCCGCCTCGGAGCCGGTCCGCTTCCTGGTGAGGTAGTTGTCATGACTCATCCCTCTTTCAGAACCGCCCTCGCCGTGGCGGCCCTCGCGCTTTCCGCCCTGGCTTCCCGGCCGGCCGCGGCAGCCGACAAGCTCACGCTGCGGGTCAACGACGCCCGCGGCGGTCCGGGCGACCTGGTGGCCGTGGTCGTGCGCACTTACGCCTCGCGGCCCATCGCCCAGGGGCAGATCTGCATCGGCGCCCGCCGCACGACCCGCACCCGGGCGGCTTCGACGGTCGGCGTGGCCGCCCCGGCGGTGGGGGGCAGCCCGTTCGCCGCGCTGGAGAAGGTCGAGGTGTTCAGCGCCAGGCAGGACGCCGCCTTCCAGTTCTCGTTCGACGGCGAGGAGGCCGAGGTCACCTTCCGGTCGCCGACCGGCTCGATCAACGCCGCGGACGGTCCCCTCGCGGTCTTCCACTTCCGCCTCTCGAACGCGGTGCAGCCCGGTGAGGTCTACGAGATCGACCTGGACGTCGCCGACAGCGTGATCGTCGCCGGCAGCGGGCAGAAGATCGAGATCGAGTCCAAGCCCGGCCGGCTGGAGATCCGGGGCGAGGGCGGCGGCGAGGAGGAGGATTCCGTGGAGCTGGGGGTGACCGGCGGCAAGGTGCGGCGCGGCAAGACCGCCCGGGTGACGCTCGCCACCCGCGACTCCGTGGCGCTGTCCAGCGGCCGGATCGCGCTGCGCTACGACCCCAGGATCGCGGCCGGCAAGCCGTGGGTCCGCATCGATCCCCGCTACGGCAAGGCCACGGTCCTGGTGAGCACGGACACCCCGGGCCTGGTCGTGATCGACTTCCAATCTCCGGACCGGTCCTTCAACGGCGTGCCGGGCGACCTCTTCGAGGTGCGCATGGTGATCTCCCGGCAGGCGCCCCGGGGGAGGACTGCGGTCACCGTGGACCCGGGGCTCAGCTTCCTCGAGGATGCCGGCGGCGATGGGCTGGAGCTGGAGATCAGGAACGGGTCGCTGGTGATCCGGTAGAACCAGTCTCGTCTTCTTATTGTAGGGGAGGGGGG
>JBJMGZ010000035.1:0-11051 GCA_045807605.1 Thermoanaerobaculia bacterium
GATTAGCATTGAAACGAAAAGGCCGCGGTTCGACCGCGCCGAGGAAGG
Source organism: Thermoanaerobaculia bacterium (assembly GCA_045807605.1). Lineage (GTDB taxonomy): Bacteria > Acidobacteriota > Thermoanaerobaculia > Multivoradales > UBA5704 > DATMER01. The sequence goes on from JBJMGZ010000035.1 coordinate 49, forward strand.
AGCGTCACGAATGTGTCGTTCGAGCCTGTTGAGCCTGTTGTTTCTCTCCTGCCTTATCGCCGTTCCCGGCTGTTCGGGCAATCAGGAAAAGAAATCGCCAACCCCGCCGCCCTCGCGGGGCGTCTTGGACGAGGCCCGCCTGGCCGGCCGCGACGCCGCTTCGTTCCCCGCCGCGGATGAGGACTACTACCACGACATGGATGGCGGCGTGCCCCTGACGCCCGCCCAGGTCGTCGGCCGCAACAACTGGATCGTGTGGACCGCGGGGAACGACCACCTGTGGGACGTCCTCACGGAAAAGAGCGCGGGGGCCTTCGATCTCCTGAAGACGATCTCCTCCTACCCCTACCCGAAGGACTCGAAGCTCCCGCAATACGGCCGCCACAACCGGTGGAAGTGGCAAGGCCTGGTCAACGAGCCCTGTTTCGAGGAGGCCAAGGGGCCGGACCCGGACCGCTTCGGCCTGTGGCTCGACAAGCGCCGCGCCGACTGTCCGCCCGACCCCTTCGAAAACGAGGCCAAGTACCCGGGCATCAAGCTCGGAGCGCGGGGCAAGAACCTGCCTGCCGGCTCCTATTACGGCTGGGGCACCGGGATCGTGGGCCTGCGGCTGTTCCCGAATCCGGCCTTCGACGAAAAGGCGGCCCAGGCCTGGGATCCGAAGCGCTATTACTCCGACCCCGAGTACTACCTGCGCAAGGGCCTCGTGCGGCCCTACCGGGTCGCCATGTCCTGCGGCTTCTGCCATGTCGGGCCGAGCCCGGTCCATCCGCCGGCCGACCCGGAAAACCCGGCATGGGCGGACCTGTCCTCGAACGTCGGCGCCCAGTACTTCTGGATCGACCGCATCTTCAGCTGGGATGCGGATGAGACCAGCTTCCCCTACCAGCTCTTCCACACCTCGCGCCCGGGCGCCCTCGACACCTCCCTGGTCTCCACCGACTACATCAACAACCCGCGCACGATGAACGCCATCTACGATCTCGGCGCCCGGCTGGCTCAGGGCAAGCGCTGGGGCAAGGAGACGCTGGCGGGGGGCGAGCTGGACAACAAACAGTTCAACGACTATTTCAAGGACGGGCCGCTCACCGCGTACTTCCAGTCGCCGACCGTGCTGACGACGCGCGTGCTCAAGGACGGCGCCGACTCGGTCGGGGCCCTGGGAGCGCTCAACCGGGTCTACATCAACATCGGGCTGTTCAGCGAGGAGTGGCTGCGGCACTTCAATCCGCTGGCGGGCGGCAAGCCCATCTCGCCGATCGAAGTCAAGGTGGGGCGCGCGAATTCGAGCTTCTGGCAGGCCAACGAGGAGCAGACCCCGCACCTCGCCGATTTCTTCCTGGCCACCACGGCGCCGCATCTGCTCCGGGACGCTCCCGGCGGCGCGGCCCACCTGACCAACGACCAGGCGAAGCTCACCCGCGGCAAGGTGGTCTTCGCGGAAACCTGCGCGCGCTGCCACTCGTCCAAGCTCCCCGCGTCGGTGGCGGGGCTCGATCCCGGCGGCTGCGCAGGCCCCGGCTACCTCGACTGCTGGAACAAGTACTGGGCGTCGACCAAGACCGAGGAATTCAAGAAGCAGATGCGGGAGATCGTCCTCAAGGACGACTTCCTCAAGGGCAACTACCTGTCGACCGAGGCGCGCGTTCCCGTGACGCTCCTGGAGACGAACGCCTGCAGCCCGCTCGCCACCAATGCGATCGCCGGCAACATCTGGGACAACTACTCGTCGCATTCGTACAAGAGCCTGCCCTCGGTGGGCACGATCACGGTCCACGACCCGTTCACCGGCGAGCCGCGGCAGTACACCATGCCTGCCGGCGGCCGCGGCTACACGCGGCCGGCCTCGCTGCTCAGCCTGTGGTCGACCGCGCCCTTCCTGCTCAACAACACGGTGGGACTGTTCAACGGCGATCCTTCGGTCAAGGGGCGGATGGCCGCCTTCGAGGACGGCATCGAGAAGATGCTGTGGCCGGAGAAGCGGGACAAGGACCCGGTGCTCGGCGGCAAGATTCCGGGCCCCAGCCTCATCGACCGGACGACCGCGTCGAGCTATCTCCGGATACCGTCCGGCTACGTTCCCGAATTCCTGCAGAAACAGCGCTTCCTGGCGGAACGGCTGACTCCGGCGATCCTCGGGGAGGGCGGCATCGAGCTCGGGCCGATCCCCAAGGGGACCCCGGTCAACCTGCTGACGAACATCAACCTCCGGCCCGACAACCAGACCCTGAACGAGAGGGCGGCGCACGACGCGAAGCTCGTCTCGCTGCTGGTGAAGATCAAGCGCGACCTCAAGGCTCTCCCGGTGGGCGCCACCGACGAGCAGGCGAGCAAGGTCTTTGCCAACCTGGTGGGACCGATGCTCGAGCTCAGCAAGTGCCCCGACTTCGTGGTCAACCGCGGCCACTACTTCGGCACGGATCTCTTCAAGGAGGAGCCGGGGCTGTCGGACGCGGACAAGCGGGCGCTGATCGAGTTCCTCAAGACCTTCTGACGGAGCAGACGAGGAGTGAGCCTGATGCGCAACGCCGGATTTGTCATCTTCATCCTCCTGCTGGCGGGGCCGCGGTCCGCGATGGGACAGGCGCTCCCGAACCCGCTGCCCGAGAACAATCCAGACGCCTGGGCCTTGGCCGACGCGCAATATCCGTCCGCCAAGGTCTGCGGCGAGTGCCACCCCAACCAGTACAAGCAGTGGAGCCTCTCGTCGCACGCCTATGCCAACGTTTCGCCGATGTTCAACAAGTTCGAGCAGAAGATCAACGACCTGGCGTCAGGCACCATCAGCCACTTTTGCGTCCGCTGTCACTCCAGCGTCGGTTCGGCCCTGGGCGAGAGGCGCGACATTCCCTGGTGGAAGCGCAGCGCGGCCTCCCGCGAAGGCATCACCTGCGTCACCTGCCACCGCATCGGGGAGGCCTACGGCAAGACCAACGCCGCCCGGCGGATCACGCCGGGCAGCATCCACGAGCCCGTGTTCGGTCCTTTCGACGCCGGCCTCAAGGCGATCGCCGATGCGAGGGGATATCAGGTCCTCGTGAGCCCCGACCAGCCCGACAGGCCCGACGAGCCCGACGGCACCAAATGGATCAGGATCCACCAGGCGGGCATCAGGTCCGAGGTGATCACGCAATCGGAGTTCTGCGTCACCTGCCACCAGGTCCAGGTCCATCCCGGCATCAAGCTCGAAACCGTCTGGGAAGAGTACCGCTCGTCTCCCGCCGCCCGGGAGGGCATCACCTGCCAGAAATGCCACATGAGCACCAACCCCGGGCAGGACGTCGGTTTCGCCAAGGGCTGGGCCGCCCGCGTCAACGGCAAGTACGTCAACACGCAGCGGGAGCTCACCGACCACACCTTCGTCGGCCCGGGCTATCCCATCAGCCATCCCGGCCTCTTCCCGTTCCGCCTGGAGGGGTCTCCCTTCACGCCCGAGCAGTGGCTGACGTTCGACTACCGGGCCAGGTGGGGAAGCGAGGACTTCGAGAACAAGCTTGCCGCCGCGCCGGGCTCGCACACCTTCCCGTCCGAATGGCAGAATCCCGCCGACCGCAAGAAGGCCTGGCTCCTCGTCCAGGAGAATCTCGAGCGGTGGAAGGACCGGCAGCAGCAGCGCGTCAAGCTCCTGGAGACCGCCTCGCACCTCGACGGTCCGTATTTCAAGGGGCGCCCCGAGGTCGGCAAGACCTTCTCGTTCGAGTACAAGATCTCCAACCGCAACAAGGGTCACAACCTCCCGTCCGGCTCTCTGGGGGCGCAGCCCGAATTGTGGCTCAACGTCTCTCTCCTCGATCCTGACGGCAAGAGGATCTGGGAATCGGGCTACGTCGACAGCTACGGCGACGTCGCCGACTTCCAGTCCGAGGACGTCCAGCAGGGCAGGATCCCGCACGACGACCAGCTCGTCAGCATGCAGGCCAAGTTCATCACCACGAACGTGAAGGGAACGGATCGGGAGATGTATCTGCCGATCAACCTGGACTTCGACCAGCTGCCCTTCATCCGCCCCGGCGGCACACCGGTCTCGCTGCTGAATCATCCTCCCTTCGCGCGCATGGAAAAGCGCAGCATTCCGCCTCTGGGCAGCCGCCTCGCGAAGTACACGGTCCCGGGGAAGCTGCTGACCAAGGCCGGCACCTACCGGCTCGCCGTGCGCCTGCGCGGCCGGACCGAGCCGATCTACTTCATGAAGTTCGTCGGCGCCACGAAGGACATGATCCAGTCCGAGAATCAATGGGCTGACGACATTCATCCCTACGCCGTCGAATTCGAGGTCCGCTGAGAGGGGCAAACATGAACGGAAAAGCACGGACTGCGAACCCTTTGCTCCTCGGCCTGCTCCTGCTCGCCCTGCTCGCTCTGAGCACTCCGGCCGTCTTCGCCGAGGAGCCCCAAGCCGCGGCCGGCGGCCAGAAAGAGGGCCCCGAGACGTCGCCCGAGGTCCGGATCCTCGGCGATCCCAACCATCCCGATCCTCCGGCCGAGGGCTCGTTCAGCCCCGACCCGTCCTACGAAGGGGTGCCCTACGACGCCGAGGAACAACTGGCCATTTACGGCGGCAAGCACATGAACCGCACGGCGAATCCACCCGTCGACCTGGGCCGCCGCCTCTACGACCGTGGAGCCTATGAGCCGCGCCCCACCTGGCTCGGCGCGAAAAACCCGATCAACTCTCACTTCATGGCCTATGGCGACCTGCGTGTCGGCGCCGCCTATTACGACAACGGCACGCCGGTCAACGGCAAGACCGAGCAGTCGGTCGTCGCCGCGCGTCTCAACCTCGACATGGACCTCGCGCTCACCGCCACCGAGCGCATCCACGCCTTCGTGCGCCCGCTCGACAGGAACGGCGTATTCACACGCTACCAGATCAGCGGCGGGGTCGAAGACGAGTTCTTCGACGAGCTCGATTTCGCTCTCGACACTCTCTTCTTCGAAGGCGACCTCGGCGCCATGACCCAGGGATGGACCGGCAGGATCAACTCGATCGACCTGCCGATCGCCCTCGGCCGCGTTCCTCTGTTCGCCCAGAACGGCATCTGGCTCGACGACGCCTTCAACGGCCTGGCCATGGGCATCACGGCCAAGAACAGCCCGGCGCTCGACATCAGCAACATGGACCTCACCCTCTTCGCCGGTTTCAAACAGGTGACGACCGCCGCCGTTTCCAACAGCAACGACAACGCCAAGGTCTTCGGGCTCGCCGGCTTCGCCGACGCCCGGAAAGGATACGTGGAGGTCGGCTATGGCTACATCGATGCCGACGACAGCGACCAGAGCTATCACAACCTCACCGCCGCGTTTACCAGGCGGTATCAGGGCAGGCTTGCCAACAGCGTCCGGCTGATCGGCAACTTCGGTCAGAGCGCGGCGACGAAGACGGCCGACGGCGTGCTGGTCCTGGTGGAGAACTCGCTCATCCCGCGGCGTGGGGTCAATGCCATCCCCGGTCCCGTGAACCTCGTTCCCTACTTCAACCTCTTTGCCGGCTTCGACACGCCGCAGCCGCTGGCGCGGGCCGCCGATTCCGGCGGCGTGCTGAAGAACACCGGCATCAACTTCGAATCCGACGGCCTGACGGCCTACCCGACGCTCGACGCCAGCGGGAAGGAGTCCTATGGCGGAGCGCTGGGAGTGGAGTACCTGTTCAGCCTCGAACGTCAGATCGTCCTCGAAGGATCGGTGGTCGAGCGCATGGGTGACAGCGTGCTGGGGTCCCAATACGCCCTCGGCGCGCGCTATCAGCACAAGATCTCCAACGCCTGGATCGTACGGCTCGATGCCATGCACGGCTGGCGGCAGGGGCTGAAGGACGTCTATGGAGCGCGAGTGGAAGTCCGTCGCAAATTATGACGCCGCTTCGGAAGTGACCAGAGAAGGAGGTTTCGATGCCCGTGTTTCAGCTCAAGGTCAATGGCCAGCACCGCGAGGTCACCGTGGACGGTAACATGCCCCTGCTCTGGGTCCTGCGCGACGTCCTGGGGCTCAACGGCACGAAGTTCGGTTGCGGCGTCGCGCAGTGCGGCGCCTGCACCGTCCATCTCGACGGGCGGGCCGTGCGCTCCTGCGCCGTCGACGTCGGCGTCGCGGCCCTCTCCGAGATCACCACGATCGAGGGCCTGTCGAACGACGGCAGCCATCCGTGCCAGAAGGCATGGGTCGAGCTCGGCGTGCCGCAGTGCGGTTTCTGCCAGCCGGGCCAGATCATGTCCGCCGCGGCGCTGCTCGACAACAATCCGAGCCCTACCGACGAAGACATCGACAACGCGATGCGCGGCAACATCTGCCGCTGCGGCACCTATCCGCGAATCCGGGAGGCGATCAAGAAGGTAGCCGAGGGGGGCGCGTCATGAGCGGCATCTTCAGGATCACCCGCAGGGATTTCCTCCGCAACGTCGGCGTGGGCACCGGAGCGCTGGTGTTCGGGTGCTCCATTGCACCCGAGGAGCTCTACGCCCACACCGACAAGCTGAAGGCTCTCGTTCTCAGAGGGATCCCGCTCTCGGCGTTCGTCTCCATCAAACCCCTGAGCGGCGACATCACCATCTTCACGCACCGCTCGGAGATGGGCCAGGGCATCAAATCGAGCCTGGCGGCCGTCCTGGCTGACGAGGCCGAGATCGACTGGAATCGTGTCACGCTGTACCAGGCGGATGCCGACGCCGTCAATTTCGGGGTGCCGTTTCCGTACGCCATCCCCGGCGGCCCGGCGGTCGTCAAAGGCGAGGATGCTCAATTCACCGACAGCTCGCGCAGCATGGCCGCCTACTACATGCCCATGCGTATCTTCGGCGCCGGCCTCCGGCTGGTGATGGTCCGCGCGACGGCCATGAAATGGGGCGTCAAGGAGAGCGAGCTCGAGGCGCGGCAGCAGAGGGTGTATCACGCGGCCAGCGGCCGTTCCATCGCCTACAACCACCTGCTCCTGGAAGCCAGCAAGGTGAAGCCGCTGCCCGAGGTCGACGAGATCAAGACCGTGCTCAAGCGGCCCGACCAGTGGCGTTTCATCGGCAAGGCCACGATGCCGTTCAACGACGCCAAGGACATGGTCACCGGCAAGGCCGTCTACGGTGCAGACGTCGATCACCGCCGGCGCGGCATGCTGACGGCCGTGATCGAGCGCTGCCCGGTGGCCAACGGCGTCTTGAAGTCCTTCGACGCGTCCGCGGCGCTCGCCGTGCCGGGCGTCAGGTTCGTCGAGCCGGTCCTCCCTCCGGACTTCCCGATGACCGGCGGCGTGGGCGCCAACTTCATCCCGCATGCCGGCGTCGCCGTCCTGGCGGAGAACACCTGGGCCGCGTTGCAGGGACGCAGGAAGCTCAAGGTCGAGTGGGACCTCGGACCGAACGCGGATTACGATTCGGACACCTTTCGCGCCGAGCTCGAAACGTCGACCTCCCAGCCCGGGAAGGCCGTGCGGTGGAAGGGCGACGCCGACTCGGCGATCGGCGGGGCCGCGAAGGTCGTGGAGGCGGGCTACTACATCCCGCACCTGGCCCAGACGCCGATGGAGCCGCCCGCGGCCGTCGCCGTCTATGAGAACGGGAGCGGGTGGGAGATCTGGTCTCCCACCCAGGGGCCGGAGCTCGCGCAGCACTACATCGGCCTGGCGATGCTGGAGCCCGATCCGTTGCAGGGGCTGGTCTGGATGGTGACGGAACCGTCCGAGCTGAGGGACTGCGAGCAGGAAGCCCAAAAGGCCTTCATCGCAAGCCTCGCAAAACGGCTCGGTGTGGATGAGACCACCCTGTTCAAGATGCGGGACGATCTGAAGAAGAAGGTCCGGGACAGAGTCAAGGTCCACGTGACATTGCTCGGCGGCGGCTTCGGACGCAAGTCCAATCCCGACTATGCCATGGAGGCGGCATTTCTCGCCAGGAACCATCCCGGCGTACCGATCCGGGTGCAATGGACGCGCGAGGACGACGTCAAGTTCAGCTACTACAACGCGGTCAGCCGCCAGTACTTCAAGGCGGGTCTCGGCGCGGACGGGCTGCCGGTGGGGCTGCTGCAGCGCAGCGCGTTCTCGTCGTTCTTCGCGACCATCTTTGCCCCGCCGGGTTACGTGCCCGCCGATCAGGCCGACGTCCACGCCAAAGCGCGCGCGGCGTTTCACAACGGTGGCGAATACCCCTATGGCTCGGGCATCGAGCGGGGACAGGGTCTCGAAGACAACCCGTACGTCATCGAGCACCTGCGCCTCGAGAACTCGCCGTCCCCGAACCACATCCGCTGCGGCTGGATGCGCTCGGTGGCCAACATCTACCACGCCTTCGGTCTCTGCTCCTTCGCCGACGAGATGGCGGTCGCCGCCGGCCGCGATTCGAAGGACTATCTGCTCGATCTGATCGGGCCGGGACACAGGTTCACCGAGGCGGAGCTGAGAGAAAAAGAACATGTGCCGTGCTACGACAACAACCTGTTTCCGATCGATCGCAACCTGAAGCCGATCGGCGGGAAGCAACGCGAAATCCTGCCCGGGTATCCGCCCGATACACGACGGCTGCGGGCCGTGGTGGAGCGGGTGGCGAAGGAGTCGGGCTGGGATGAGAAGAAGGGGAAGCTGCCAAAAGGCCGCGGCCTCGGCATCGCCGCCCACCGGAGCTTTCTCAGTTACGTGGCCCTCGTGATCGACGTTTCGCTCAACGAAGCCAATGAGCTGACGATCAACGAGGTCCACGCGGCGTTCGACTGCGGCTTCGTAATCAACCCGGACCGGGTCTTGGCGCAGATGGAGGGGGGCATCCTCTACGGTCTGAGCCTCGCCCTCCTCGGGGAGATCACGGTCAAGAACGGGGCCGTCGTCCAGAACAACTTCGACGACTACCCGGTGCTGCGGATCCACCAGGCGCCGAAAAAGATCTTCGCCTACTTCGTGCCCCCAAGCGCGGAGGTGGTCAACGATTATCCGAGTGACGACCCGTTGCCGCCGACCGGCGTCGGCGAGCCTCCGACCGCCGCGGTGGCCCCCGCCCTGGCCAACGCGATCTTCGCCGCGGGCGGACCGCGCATCCGCGAGATCCCGTTTTACAGGAAAGTCGTGGTGCTCTGAGCCAGGCGTCACCGAGGGCGGCTGCCCGACCGGCGGCTTCCACGTCGTAGGGAGGCCAGCATGGAAGAGGAGTACGAATACATCATCGTGGGCTCGGGGGCCGGGGGCGGGCCGCTGGCCGCCAATCTGGCCCTCGCCGGCCACACGGTGCTGGTGCTGGAGGCCGGAGGCGGTTCCGCGGCCGACGGCTCTGCCGAGGCCTACAACTGCCAGGTGCCGGTGTTCCATGCCAACGCCTCGGAGGAGCCGGGGATGTCGTGGCGCTTCTTCGTGCGCCACTATGCCGACGACGAGCGGCAGAAGAAGGACTGCAAGTACGTGCCGGAGGAAGACGGGATCTTCTACCCGCGCGCCGGCACGCTGGGCGGTTGCACGGCGCACAACGCCATGCTCTTCGTCTACCCCCACAACAGCGATTGGGACCGCATCGCCGAGCTGACCGGCGACGCGTCCTGGAACGCCAGAGCCATGCGCCGCTACTACGTGCGCCTGGAGGAGTGCCGCTACCGCGGCATCCTGCGCTTCCTCTTCCGGCGCCTGGGCTGGAATCCCAGCCGGCACGGTTTCGGCGGCTGGCTGGCGAGCGAGACTCCGGCGATCAAGCTGCTGCTCGGCGACCGCGGCCTGCTCTGGCTCGTCCGCTGGTCGGCCCTCAAAAACCTTTTCACCTTCCGGTCGGGACACGGCCGGGGGCGGGACCTCAAGCAGGCCTTCAAGCAGGTCCTCTTCTCCGTCATCACTTGGTTCGACCCCAACAGCTGGTGGTCGCTGGCGCGCAGCTCGGAGGGCTTCCGCATGGCTCCGATGTCGCGCAACGGCGGCTGCCGGACGGGCAGCCGGGAGCGGCTCCTCGCGGTGCAGAAGGACCGCGAGCACGGGAAGAACCTCACCATCCGCCTGGGCGCTCTCGCCACCCGCGTGCTGTTCGACGACGAGCAGCGCGCCGTCGGCGTGGAGTACCTCGAAGGCGCCCATCTCTACCGTGCCGACCCTCTGCACAAACCCGGGGAGAACGGCGCTTTGCGGCAGGTGCGCGCCAGCCGCGAGGTGATCCTGGCCGGCGGCGCCTTCAATACGCCGCAGCTCCTGCAGCTCTCCGGCATCGGCCCCGCCGATCTCCTGCGGCGCCGCGGCATCCACCCGCGGATCGACCTGCCCGGAGTGGGGGCCAACCTGCAGGACCGCTACGAGATCACGGTCGTGCTGCGCATGGACAAGCCGTTCGCCTCGTTCAAGGACGCGACCCTGAAGCCGCCGGGGGAGGGCAAGGAGCCCGATCCGCAGCTCAGGCAGTGGCTCGAAAAAAAGCGGAGGGGGGTCTACACCACCAACGGCGCGGTGATGTCGTTCATCAAGCGCTCGCGGCCGGAGCTGCCCGACCCCGACCTCTTCCTCTTCGGACTGGTGACCGATTTCCGCGGCTACTACCCAGGCTACTCGAAGAGGATCCAGGAGGCGCGCCGCTACTTCACCTGGGCGGTGCTCAAGGGGAGCACCCACAACACAGCCGGCAAGGTCGAGATCCGCTCCGCCGATCCGCGTGAGACGCCGGACATCAATTTCCACTACTTCGACGCGGACACGGATCCCGGATGTGAAGATCTGGCGGCGGTGGTTCACGCCGTCGAATTCATCCGCGGCATCACTGCCGGCTACGGTCATCGGGTCGAGGAGGAAGAGCTGCCGGGAAAACACGTCAACAGCCGCGAGGACATTGCTCGCTACGTACGCAACCAGTCCTGGGGGCACCACGCCTCCTGCACCTGCAAGATCGGGGTGGACGGCGATCCGATGGCGGTTCTCGACAGCGATTTCCGTGTCCGCGGGACCAAGGGTCTGCGAGTGGTCGATGCGTCGGTCTTCCCGCGCATCCCGGGTCTGTTCATCGTGTCAGCGGTCTACATGATCGCCGAGAAGGCGAGCGACGTGATTCTGCGCGACGCCAAGCAGT
>JBJMGZ010000036.1:0-3086 GCA_045807605.1 Thermoanaerobaculia bacterium
AACCGGGTCTACGAGGTGGAGCTGGCGGACCGCAGCCGCGTGGTGGCCAAGTTCTACCGGCCGGGGCGGTGGACCGAGGCGCAGATCCTGGAAGAGCATCTGTTCCTGAAAGACCTCGCCTGGCAGGAGATCCCCGTCTGCACCATGCGGGACTTCCCCGGGGGCGGCACTCTGCGGAAGATCGACAACATTTTCTACAGCCTCTCCGACCGCCGGGGCGGCCGCGCGCCCGACGAGCTCGACGAGGCCGCCGCCCGCCGCCTCGGCATGCTGGTGGGGCGGATGCACAACGTGGGCGCCCGCCGCGAGGCCGAGCAGCGGATCCGGCTGAACGCCGGCACCTACGTCCGCGAGAACCTCGACTGGCTGGAGACGCACGGTGTGCTGCCCCACCACCTCAAGGACCGCTATTTCGACACGGCGCTCTCGATCGCCGCCATCGCGGACCGGCGGCTGGCCGGGGTGCCCGTCCACCGCATCCACGGCGACCTCCATCTGGGGAACATCCTGTTCCGAGACGGCCTGCTGAACGTGCTCGACTTCGACGACATGGTGATCGGCCCCGCCGTCCAGGACCTCTGGCTGGCGCTCCCGGGCCGCGACACCTATACCCAGAACCTGCGCGAGCGGTTCCTGGAGGGGTACATCCAGTTCCGCGACTTCGACCGCTCGACGCTATCGCTCGTCGAGCCGCTGCGGGCCTTGCGGATCATCCATTACGCGGCCTGGATCGCCCGCCGCTGGCACGATCCGGCCTTCCCCGCCGGCTGGCCGCACTTCGGCACCCCCGAGTACTGGGAGCGCGAGACGCAGGACCTCGAGGAGCAGCTCGCCGTGATCCGCGGCGAGATGACGCCCGAGGAGGCCCAGGTCCACCTCACGGACGAAGCCGCCGGGGAGGAGGAGCCCGCGCTCACCAACAAGGACTACTTCTGGGATTGGGAAGGGGAGTAAAACCACAGGGCGGCCCCCACAGGGCCGCCCCCTACAAATCAATCGCCTTGTTTGGGCGGTCTTTTCTACCGGCCGTCGCGGTCGGCGTCGCCAGGCATCGCGCGCTCGACCCGGTGCCAGGCGTCGCGAGTGGCGTGCTTGGCCTCGTTCCAGGTCTGGCTGGAAGTGCCGCGGGCCGTATCCCATCCGCGCTCCAGCTCGGGCTCGGCATCTTCCCAGCGCTTGTTGCCGTACTGGGCGCGCGACTCCCAACCGTACTGATAGGCCGGACGGTAGTCTTCGTAGCTGCGGTTGGCGTCCGCATAAGGCCGCGTGCGGTAGCTCTCGCGCCAGTAGGCGTCCTCCACCGTGGGGTTGACACCCTCGGCGACGCCATGGCCGACCAGCCCGCCGGCGACCGCGCCGACCGCCGCGCCGACCAGCGTGCCGACCGGGCCGCCGACGGCCGTGCCGACCGCAGCGCCCGTGGCAGCGCCAGCCGCCGCGCCGACGCCGCTGCCGACCGGATGAACCTTGTCGTGCGCCGTGTCCGCGGTATTGCCGGTGGTGCCGGTAGTGCCGGTAGTGTTGGTGGTCGTGGTGTCATCCGTCAGCCCGGTTCCAGTACCGTATTTTCTGTTGTCTTCCATGATGTCTCCTCTCAGTCGAATGCAGCCGGTGGTTCCGGCGCATGCCATAGGACGTTGCAAGCTCGGGGCCAACCTGGGACTGTGTTAGCATCCGCCGATTCCAGCGCCGGCCCCCGATCCACCCTGAGCGCTCATCCCGAGATCCCATTGGAGATGTGATGGAAATTTACGAGAACATCCTGGAAACCCTGGGGAACACTCCCCTGATCAAGCTGGGCCGGTTCCACACCGGGCCCGCGATGCTGACGGCCAAGGTGGAGTCGTTCAACCCCGGCTCCATCGTCAAGGACCGCATCGGCATCGCCATGATCGAGGCGGGTGAGAAGGCGGGGCTCCTGAAGCCGGGCGGCACCATCGTCGAGCCCACCTCGGGCAACACCGGCGTGGGGCTCGCCCTGGTGGCCAATCTGCGCGGCTACAAGCTGATCTGCACCTGCGCCGACAAGATCCCCAAGGAGAAGATCGCGCTGCTGGAGGCCATGGGAGCGACCGTCCTCCCCTGCCCGACCAACGTCGAGGCGAGCGACCCGCGTTCTTATTACAAGGTGGCGGAGCGCATCCGCGACGAGGAGGGGGCCTTCCTGCCGTACCAGTACTACAACCAGGCGAACTCCGAAGCGCACTACCGCACTACCGGCCCGGAGATCTGGCGCCAGACGGACGGCCAGGTGACGCACTGGGTGACCGGCGTCGGCACGGGCGGCACGATCAGCGGCACGGCCAAGTTCCTCAAGGAGCAGAACCCCGAGGTCCGCGTCGTCGGCGTGGACACGGTGGGCAGCGTCTACGCCTACTACATCAAGCATCGCGAGCTGCCCCCCCAGGAGCAGATCCATCAGTACCTGATCGACGGCATCGGCGAGGACTTCCTGCCTTCGACGGTCTGGTGGGACTACATCGACGAGATCGTGACCATCGACGACAAGACGGCCTACCGGGCGACAATGGAGCTGGCGAAGAAGGAGTCGATCTTCACCGGCTCCTCGGGCGGCGCCGCCGTGGCGGGCGCCCGGCAGGTGGCGCAGTCGCTGGGCGAGGGAGCGCTGGTGGTGACCCTGCTCCCCGATTCCGGCGAGCGCTACCTCTCCAAGCTCAACAAGGCCTGGATGCAGGAGAAGGGTCTGCTGGACGACTGAGGAGGAACTTCCATGTACATTGCCATGAACCGTTTCCGCGTCAACGCCGGCCACGAGCAGGTCTTCGAGGAGATCTGGCGCAACCGCAACTCGTATCTGGACGAGGTCCCCGGCTTCAAGACCTTCAGCCTGCTGCGCGGCGAGACGCAGGACGGCACCACGCTCTTCGTCTCCCACTCCACCTGGGCCTCGCGGGCCGCCTTCGTGGCCTGGACGGAGTCCGAGGCCTTCCGCAAGGCCCACTCGGATGCCCGCTCGCCCCAGGGCACCCTGGCGGGCCACCCGGTGTTCGAGGGTTTCGAGGTGGTGGAGATGTAACGCCCGTCCCCTTCCCTTCGCCTACGAGGATGAGAGCGCCGTAGCATCT
>JBJMGZ010000037.1:0-3314 GCA_045807605.1 Thermoanaerobaculia bacterium
CAAGGGCTTCAAGCCCTCGCCCCTGGGCAAGGCGAGCTTCGCGGAGCTCAACCTGCAGGAATGGCCCCACCGCCTGGGGTTGAAACCCATACCGTTACACACATCTTGGCCGTGAGCAGTGAGCCCCGAGGGGCGACGGCATGTAGCCCGGGGTCAGGAGCGCCGTAGGCGCGACGACCCCGGGTCATCAGACCCAAAACAATCCAAGCCCCGCAGGGGAGACGGCAGAGGCCCGAGCGCGAGCCGGAGCCCCCCGCCCCGCTTCGGGGCTTACGCCCCTGGCCCATGCCGTCGCCCCTGTCGGGGCTTACTGCTCAAGGCCAAGATGTGTGTAACGGTATGGGTTTCAACCCCAGGAATGACCCCACCGCGTTGACCTGTTGCTCTCCTCGTGAAGAGGAAGCTCGTCCCCCTGTTGCTCGCCCTGTCGGCGGCCGCGGCGCTCGGCCAGCCTGCCGCGTCTCCAGACACGCGCCAGGAGCTGCTCCGGCTGATCAACGCGGAGCGCTCGCGCGCGGGCTCGCCGCCTCTGCGCCTGGACGACGCGCTCACCCGGGCGGCGCAGCAGCACGCCGAGGAGATCTCGCGCAGCGGCAAGCTCCAGAACGGCTCGTCGGAAGAGATGCAGCAGCGGTTGCAGAAAGCCGGTTATCACGCCCATGAGTGGACCGAGAACCTGACCCGGTCGGGCGACGATCTCGACGAAGTCCTCGGCTATTGGAAGGGGCGAAACCCGTCCACCTTCCGCGACCTGATGGATCCCGAGTACCGCGACCTCGGTCTCGGCCTCTCGCGGCTGGGGGGCACCCCGCTCTACAGCTTCCTTTTCGCGGTCCCGCAGGGGGATGCCTTCGCCCGCGAGACCGCGGATCTCGGCAGCCGGGACACCGTGAGCCGCGAGATGCTGGACCAGGTCAACGCCGCGCGCAAGAGCGCGAGCCTCGCGCCGCTGCGCCTGAGCTCCGTGCTCGCGAAAGCCGCCCAGCTCCATGCCGAGGACATGCTCACCCGCGGCTACTTCGACCACAGGAGCCTCTCCGGCACCACGGTCCGCGAGCGCTCCATGGCCGCTGGCTACAAGTGGGCCGCCATCGGCGAGAACATCGCCTATGGCCAGATCTCGGTCGACGAGGTCATGGACACCTGGCTGAACAGCCCGCCCCACCGCAAGAACATTCTCAGCCCCAACTTCACCGAGCTGGGCATCGGCCTCGCGCTCGGCAAGGGCCCGGACGGCAGGTACCAGATCCTCTGGGTCCAGAACTTCGGCGCGCCGCGGAAATAGCCCGGTAGACTGGCGCCATGAGAAGACCTGCCCGCTGGATCGCCATCGGCATCGCGATCGGCACCGGCCTCGGTGTCGCGCTGCACAACATCCCCGTCGGAGTCGGCGCCGGCGTCGCTCTCGGCGCGCTCATGGCCGCCTTGGAGCGCAGGCGGACCGGCGCCCCATGACCCGCCAGAGCGTCGGCATCCTGATCTTCGACAACGTCGAGGTCCTCGACTTCGCGGGCCCGTTCGAGGTCTTCTCCCGCACCCGGACGGTCCCCGGGCCGGAGTCCCGGCGGTCGGAGGACAGCGCTCCCTTTCACGTCTTCACCGTGGCGAAGTCCAAGGGTCCGGTCACCGCGACCGGCGGGCTGGTCGTGGTCCCTCATCACGACTTCGCGGACGCCCCCCGGATCGACCTGCTGGTCGTCCCCGGCGGGTTCGGCACCCGTCCCCTCCTCCACGACGAGGAGACCCTGGAGTGGATCCGCCGCAGCGCCGCGGCGGCCCGGCAGGTGACCTCGGTCTGCACCGGAGCGCTCCTCCTGGGCAAGGCCGGCCTTCTCCAGGGCAAGCGCGCCACCACCCACTGGGCGGCGCTCGACCTACTGGAGTCGCTCGGCACGGGCGCGGAGATCGAACGCGAGCTGCGGGTGGTCGACGACGGCATCATCACCTCCGCCGGCGTCGCCTCGGGCATCGACATGGCCTTCTACGTGGTCGAGCGCCTCTGCGGGCGGGACGTCGCCGACGAGACGGCGCGCTATATCGAGTACCGGCGCTAGGAAGTCACATTGCGACCCCGGCCGAGACGCTTCTGTGGCGGCTCGCGCGGAAGGCGGCGCCGCCAGTGATGACCGCCAGCGCTGGGGAGCAGGTCATCCCCGAACAACGCGGAGCGCGGACGCTCGGGAGGAGCTCATCCCCGACGGGGAGCAGGTGCTCCCGCGCGCTGGCGGGGCGCGGACGCTCGGGAGGAGGTCATCCCCGGCGGGGAGCGGGTGCTCCCGCGTGCGGGCGGGGCGCGGACGCCGTCAGCGGGCTGCCGGCATCGGGGAGCAGGTCATCCCTACGCAACGCGGCGCGCGGATGCCGTGGATGACTCGCTCCCCGACCGCGCTAAGGGCTTCCTGGTATTGGCGGAGCGCCCGCTCCTAACCGGGCTTTCCGTGGGACCGCTGGCGTCTCCCCCAACGATCCCCCCTCCTCCCCCGGCACACTCTTTGCTCCCTTCCCCTTTTCGTGGCCTGAGCGAGGCCCGGGCGGTAGAAATGATGAGTCGCTCGTACTCAAGAAGCAACCCTTTCCCTTTCCCTGATCTCCCCAGAAGAGTTACTCTGAGTACCGCGAACTCAGGTTTGGAATGCCGGCTGTCCCGGGCCTGTTGGAAGGTGTACGGATCGTTCAGGCCTGAATCGTCGGGCTGGGCGAGAAAGGGTAGAGGAAAGAAATGTCCGAGAGAATGACGCTTCCCGTGCTCCCCTTGCGGGACTTCGTGCTGTTCCCGGGCGTCACCGCGCCGATCAACGCGGGGAAGCCTGCGACGCTCCGGGCCATCGAGGCCGCGCTGGCCACCCCGGAACGCCTGGTGTTCGCGGTGTCGCAGCGGGAGGACATCCCGCAGGTGACGCCGGAAGTTCTCCATACCATCGGTACCGTGGCCAAAATCGGCCAGATCCAGCGCGGGCTCGGCGGCATGCAGCTCCTGCTGCAGGGCGAGCACCGCGGCATCGCCATGCGGATCATCGAGAAGGACGGCCATCTCGAAGCCACCGTGCGCGAGGCCGACGAGATGCGGCCCCTCAACGATGACGATCCGGCCTTCGTCGGCCTCTTCCGCGAAACGCGCGAGCGCGCCGCCGAGCTGGGCACCAAGTCGGGCCTGCCCGAGGAGGTCGTCCACCAGGTGCTCGAGAGCGTGACCGACCCCGGCCGCCTGGCCGACATCGTCGCCGCCTACACCGACGTGCCCACCAAGCAGCGCCAGATCCTGCTCGAGACCCTCTCCGTCGAGGAGAGGCTGCGGCGCGTGCTGCTCCATGTCC
>JBJMGZ010000038.1:0-5285 GCA_045807605.1 Thermoanaerobaculia bacterium
CAGAACGAGATGGCCGGCAAACTCTTCGCGCAGGAGCGGTCCCGGTCGCTGAGCCTGGACATGAAGATCTCGCTGGTCGACTTCTCCCTGAGCGGCAAGAAGGCGACGTTCTACTTCACCTCCGACGGCCGGATCGACTTCCGGCAGCTCGTGCGCGACCTTTCGAGCCGGTTCTCCGTGCGGGTGAAGATGGTGCAGGTGGGAGCGCGGGACGAAGCGGGATTGATCGGCGGGATCGGCATCTGCGGCCGTACCCTCTGCTGCTCGACGTGGTTGAAGGAGTTCCGGCCCATCTCGATCCAGATGGCGAAGCGCCAGAACCTGAGCCTCAACCCGTCCAAGATCTCGGGCCAGTGCGGGCGGCTGCTCTGCTGCCTGGCTTACGAGGATGATCATTACAAGGCCAAGAACCAGGACCGGGACCGGGGGCAGTCGCCGCCGCTTCCGGTGCTGGCCTAGAGGGCCGGCCCCTATGGACCCCAACATGGCGAACCGCAAACTGATCCGTCCCGACATGAACGAGCTCAAGAAGGAGCTTCCCTCGCGCAGCGTGCGCCGCAAGCAGACGCCGCCCGAGCAAACCAATGCCGAGGAGTTCTACTACCTGAAGCAGATGGCGTCGAAGACGCCCATGGTGGTGGTCCTGACCGACGGCGAGGAGCTCCGCGGATGGATCGAGTGGTACGACAAGGGGGCGCTGAAGCTGAACCGCCACGTCGGGCCCAACCTGCTGATCCAGAAGCACTTCATCCGCTACATGTTCAAGGAGGAAGAGCTGAAGCAGCGCGGGCGGGCCCGCCGGACGGAGAGCGAGCTCGACCGCGACTGACCCCGTCTGACCCCATCTTGCGATATCCCGACATGAAACGGCCCCTCCTTGCCCTCACCCAGGGGGACCCCGCGGGGATCGGGCCGGAGATCCTCCTCAAGCTCCTCGCGCAAGGTCCACCCGTGGATTGGCGGCCCCTCCTGATCGCGGAGCGCGCCGCCCTGGAGGCCCTCCGGCCGTCCCTGCCCGCGTTCCCCTGGGACCGGTTGCGCTACGTCTCCACCCCTCCCGCCGAGGCGGGCGACGAGATTCCCGTGCTCGACCCGGTGGGCTCGACCCGCCGGATTTCCCTGGGGACCTCCGGACCCGCGGACGCCGCCGGGGCCATGGCCGCGCTCGACGCCGGCATCGCCCTGGTGCGGGGCGGCCTGGCCGATGCCCTGGTCACCGCGCCGGTGAGCAAGGAGTCGATCGCCCGCCATCATCTCCCCGGTTTCAAGGGTCACACCGACTATCTCGCCGAGGCCTGCGGCCTGGAGCGCTACGGCCGGGACTACCTGATGGCCTTCCTCGCGCCGGATCTCCAGGTGGCACTCCTCAACGTGCACATGCCCCTGCGCGAAGCCCTGGACGGGATCCGGGAGGACACCATCGCCGAGGCGCTCGCCTGCCTCCACCGCCATTCCGGAGGGAGGATCGCTCTGGCCGGTCTCAACCCGCACGCCGGGGAGGGAGGACTCCTGGGGGAGGAGGACGGCCGCATCCTCGTTCCCGCCGTGGCCGCCGGCCGCGCGCGGGGGATCGACGTCCACGGCCCCGAGAGCGCCGACTCCCTCTTCGCGAGAGCGCAGAGGGGGGAGTTCGACTGGGTCCTGGCCCTCTACCACGACCAGGGCTTGATCGCGGTCAAGACCGCCGCCTTCGGGCAGGCCACGAACTGGACGCTGGGGCTGCCCTTCCTGCGGACCTCCGTGGACCACGGCACCGCCTTCGGGCTAGCCGGGAGAGGGCTCGCGGAGGAAGGGTCGATGCGGGCGGTGGTCGAGGCGACGCTGGGGATCATCGAGGGGCGGCTGCCTTCAAGAAGGCAAAGGACCTAAAGGACCCAAAGGACAAGGACTTTCTTCCGGCGTCCTTTAGGTCCTTTACGTCCTTTTGGTCCTTTTCAGCTCGCGCCCTTGCCGCTCAAAACCACCGGGATCGTCTTCAGCAGGATCTTCAAGTCCAGCATGGGCGACCAGGAGTCGATGTACTCCAGGTCGAGCTGCATCCAGCGCTCGAAATCGATGTTGTTCCTGCCGCTGATCTGCCAGAGGCAGGTGAGGCCCGGCTTCATGGCGAGGCGGCGGCGCTGCCAGCGCTGGTACTGGGCGACCTCCTCGGGGATGGGCGGCCGCGGACCGACCAGGCTCATGTCGCCGCGCCGCACGTTCCAGAGCTGCGGCAGCTCGTCCAGGCTGAAGCGGCGCAGGATGCGGCCGAGCCAGGTCACCCGCGGATCGCTCCGCAGCTTGAACACCGGCCCCTTCATCTCGTTGAGATGCATCAGCTCGCGCCGGCGCTCCTCGGCGCCCTCGACCATCGTGCGGAACTTGTAGAGCGTGAAGAAGCGGCCGTTGAGCCCGCAGCGGGTCTGGCGGAAGAGCACGCTGCCGCCGCCCGAGGTCAGCTTGATGGCCCCGGCGATCAGCGTCACCACCGGCAGGCCCAGCAGCAGCAGGAAGGAGGCGAGCGCCACGTCGAGCGCCCGCTTGGCCATGAGCTGGATCTGGCTCGTCGGCGTCGTGGAGAAGGAGAGCAGCGGCACGCCGTCCAGCTCCTCGATCTCGATCCGCGCCCGGGTGTGCGGGAAGAGGTCCATGGCGAAGCGGGTGCGGATGCCCTGCTCCTGCAGGCTCAGGAACAGGTCCTCCAGCCGGTCGAGCTCGCGGCGGTGGACGGCGAAGATCACGTCATCCACCACATGGCTCTCGACGATGCGGGGGATGTCCTCCACCTCGCCCAGGACGGGGTAAGGCCCCTCCCACGGCTCGGCGGGATCGTCGCCGGTGCCGCCCATGCCGCCCATGCCGCCAATGAAGCCGAGCACCCGGAAGCCCCAGAAGCGGTGGCCGCGGATCGAGTCGGCGATGCGCAGGGCGGCCGGGCTCGTGCCCACGATCAGCACCGTGCGGTAGTTGTAGCCCCGCAACCGGATGTAGCGCGAGGTCGTGCGGACCGCGAGCTTCTCGGTCAGCAGGAAGAGGCAGGCGAGCACCCCGAACAGGAAGACCCAGAAGCGGCTGATCTTGTCGTTGCCCAGGAGCCGCTCGTCCACCCGGCCCACGTAGAGGATGAGGGTGAAGATCACCGAGCTCGTCAGGCAGACGCGGAGGATCGCCCAGGCCTCGTCGAGGATCGGCACCGTGCGGTGCGAGCGGTAGCGGCCGGACGAAAGCAGGAGCGCGCCCCAGATCGTCAGCGCCAGCGGCAGCAGCGGCAGGTACTCCGACAGCGGGTAGAGCTGGCTCGGAAAGGCCCCCGGCGCCACGGACGGCAGCAGCGAGCTGCGCATCGCGAAAGCGAGCAGGAAGGCAGCCGAGACAAGGGTCAGGTCGAGCAGGAAGATGCCGACCGTCAGGATCCGGGCACGTTCTTTCAGCATGGAATGGGGAGTTCTCTCCGGAGCGGTCTCTTCATGCCGCTCGCTATTTTAACGTGCGGGAGGTGCCTTCCGTCCAATATCGTCCGATCGCTATGCTCCGCAGGCATTTTAGCGGAGTGCCAACCTTCGGAACAGGGCCTCGTACCGGTCCGTGACCCGCTCCCAGTTGAAGAGCAGGGCCGCCCGGCGCGCCGCGGCCCGTCCGCGGACCCGTGCCCGCTCCGGGCTGCGCCGCACCAGCTCGAGCTGCTCGGCCAGGAATGATCCCCGATGGGGCGTCCCGGCCTGGAAATAGAGGCCGACCCCGCCGGCCGCCTCCCGGTTCTCGGGCGTGTCGTTGACCACCACGCAGTTGCCATACCCCATGGCCTCCACCAGCGCCGGGTGCGTGCCGCCCACCTCCGTGGCGTGGATGTACGCCAGGGTGTGGGAGAGCAGCTCCCGATACCCCTCCCCGTAGATCGGGCCGGGGAAGAGGATGCGCGGGTCAGCACCCTGGGTGAAGCCGCGGATGAATTCGCCCGCATAGGGAGCGCTGCCCACCATGACGAGCGGGAGGTCGCCGCCGACCTGGCGGTACGCCTCGGCCACCCGGTGCGGATTGTTCTCCGGCTCGAACCGGCTCACATACAGGAAGTACTGGCGGTCGGAGAGGCCCAGACGTTTCAGGACCTCCTCTTTGGCCGGCGGCCGCGGGTCCACCCCGTACGCGATCGGGACCGACTCGGTGCGGTAGCGCCGCAGGTAGTGCCGGCGGATGACCTCGGCATCCGTCACCAGGACGTCGGGGAGGACGCAAGCCAGCCGCTCGGATAGCGAATACACGAAGCGGCCGAACGGCCCCCACTTGGCCCGGCGCTTCTCGATCCCGTCGACATGGAGCGCGACCGGGATGCCGCTCAGGCGCAGGAGCGGGACGAAGACGGCATTGGCCGAGTTGACCACGAGAGCCGCGTCGAAAGGCTGCTGCGACGCGTGCAGGCAGGAGAGCAGCGTGTGGACCGGCGTGTCCAGGTACTTGGTGCGCAGGGTGGGGAGGACGACCAGGTCCGCCCCCTGCCAGCTTCGGAGCGAGCGTGGAGTGGAGTGGGACCGGCAGTAGACCGTGACCTGGAACCCGCGCCGGACCAGCCGCACCGCCAGCTCCTCCATCAGGGTCTCGTAGCCGCCGTAGCGGTTGGGGATTCCCCGGCTGCCGATCAATGCGATCTTGAGCGGGGTCATATCGGAATCCCATTGACCCGGAACCAGCGGTCGACGTCCACGGTTTTCCTCCCCTGGATGATCCGCCGCCGGCGCAGGAGGTCGGCGCGGTTGCGCCACAGCCAGGAGTACGCGGCGAGCGAGGAGCGCTCGCGGAGCAGCACGTACGCCAGCGCTCCCAGGTCGCGGGCGAGGGTGGGCACGAGCGTCCGCACCAGGTTGCCGGCGGTCTGGTGATAGAGGCGAAGGAGGTAGCGGTTCTTGAGCGAGTGGCAGTTCACGGACGCCGGCATGCCGGAGCGGCGCTCAGGCAGGTTGAACCGCCGGTGCTCGCAGTGGGCCGCCGGCTCGTAGAGCACCTCCCAGCCGCGCTCCCGCAGCCGGAAGCAAAGCTCGGCGTCCTCCCGGAACGAGTGGAACCGGGGATCGAAGACCTCGCCCTCGACGGCGACGTCGTCCAGGGCCTCGCGCCGGAAGAGCGATGCCGCCCCGGTCGCGCCGAAGACCCTCTCGGGCCTGGAAAACTGGCCGCGGTCCGGCTCGCCGGAGCCGCGGTCGAGATGGCGCCAGTTCGAGGTGAGGCGCATGCCGCAGGCGTCGAGCCTCCCATCCGGACGGACCAGCCTGCCGGTCACGGCGCCGGCCCCTTCTGCGCGAGCCAGCAGCCGG
>JBJMGZ010000039.1:0-5548 GCA_045807605.1 Thermoanaerobaculia bacterium
AAAGGGGAGGGTAGCCTCCCCGGACGGGGAAAGACCTGGTACATGCGGGGGAGTCGCTCGTACACGCGGGGGAGTCGCTCGTACACGCGGGGGAGTCGCTCGTACGCGTGGGGAGGACGCCGGTACGCGTGGGGGAGAGGCATCCCGGAGCGGGGAGAAGCCTGGTACAGACAGGGAGACGGCTCCCCCGGACGTGGATGAGCCCGGTACAGACGGGGAGATGGCTCTCCCCAATCGGGGAGGTGCCGGTACCGGCGGGGATGGTGTTCCCCCGCGCGGGGAGAACGCCATCCGCGAGCGTACGAGCAGCTCCCCCGCATGGACGAGTGACTTCCCCACGCGTACGAGCCTCTCCCCCGACGGTGCGAGCGTCCCGTACCCGTGTACGGGTGGCCGGTACGGAGGGACGGGGGCTTGGTACGGAGGGACGGGTGTCCCGTACGAAGGGACGAGCTGCCGCTCCCCGCGTACGCCCCCTGGCGAACAGGGGCCGGCCGCGCCGTCATCCCGCGGCGCGCGCTTCTTCCCGCAGCACCTCCAGGAACGGCCTCCCCCACCCTTCCATCCGCTCCTCCAGCTTGTCGGTGCAGTCGCAGTCGCAGCAGGCCCAGGGTTCGGTGCCTTCGAGGTCGCGGCACTTGCGGCGGCTGTGGGCGTCCTGGACCTTCACAAGCTCGAAGTACTCCTCCCAGTAGGGCCGCTCCTCGTCGAGGGGCTCCCAGCAGAAGCAGACCTCGACCCAGCGTGCCGTCCCCTCGTCGGTCCAGCGCGCCTGGGCCATGTTCTCCAGGTACTCGCTGCCCGCGACCGAGCCTCGACCCAGGGTTCCATCCTCGATCGCCTTGAGCAGGTCCGCCTCCCTGCCGGGCTTCAACCGTGCGGTTACCAGATACCTCATGATCATCCTAACAGCCGGGTCATGTGGCGATGTTCCGGGGCCTCTCCGCTCGGCGATCAAAGGTCCGGGTGAACCTTGCCGAGCGGCGCTTTCCCTGGGAGCGCTGGCGTCCCGCCGGCATGTCCGGAGCAATCGGCGGAACGCCGGCCATTCTCTGCCTGGACCTGCAAGAAGGCCGGGCCTTCGGCCCAACGTCTTGAGAATGCCGGCGAGACGCCAGCGCTCCCAGGGAAAGCACGCCGCACTCGCGGTGTTGGCGTTCCACCAATTCAGATCTCAGCAGGACCCAGGCGAGCTACGCGCCTCCGGGATCAGTCTTGGAACAACGCGGATGGAGGAAGGGCGAAGCCGGGCAGGATCTCCTCGTCGCGGAGGGTGTCGCCGATCCCGAGCGTCTCGGGCTGAGCGCCGGCGCGGTGGACGGCGATCTCACGCCTCCGGGGATGCACCAGCCAGACCCGGAGGGCACCGGCAGCCAGGTACTCCTGAGCCTTCCTCGACAGCTCGCTCCAGCGGCCGTCGGAAGAGAAAACCTCCACTACCAGCTCGGGAACGACATCCAGCCAGGTCAGGGCGCTGCGCTGGGCGTAGCGCTCGTGCGAGATGTAGACCACGTCGGCGCCGCGGACGGAGTCCGGATGCCGGCGGGTATAGATGGCCACGTCGCCGACGGCGGCCCGGCCTCTCCCTGTCTCCTCTGTCCAGGCCTGGAGCCGTGCGCCGATCTTCAGCGCAAGCCGTCCATGGCCGAATTCCGCCAGCGTCATCGGCACCACTCTCCCGTTGACGAGCTCGCAGGGCTGGAGCTCCGGGTGACGGGCGAGCTCCTCGCCCGTCATCAACCGCTCTTCATTCTTCTGAAGGATGGCCATCTCGAATCCCTCTCGGATCAGTTTACCACGACCTTTCGCGCCTGAGCACGACGAGCCCGTTCCCCCGGGCGCGTCGAAGCGAGACTCGGTCAGGAAGAGTCTAGCGGGTCGAAGCGGGCTGCGCCACGCGCAGGGCCATCTGCAGCACCTCGGCCAAGTGAAGGGCCTGGCGGTCCGTGGCCTGGGCGATCTGCTCGCGGCAGCTGAAGCCGTCCGCCACGATCAGCGTATCCTCCGCCGCCTGGCGCACGGCGGGCAGCAGCACCTGCTCGCCGCATTTCATCGACACTTCGTAGTGCTCCCCGGCCTCGAAGCCGAACGAGCCGGCCATGCCGCAGCAGCCCGAGTCGAGCACCTCGACGTCGAGGCCAAGATCGCGGAGCACCGTCTCCATGTCGGCCATGCGCAGGACCGCCTTCTGGTGGCAGTGGCCGTGGACGATCGCCTGGCGGTCGAGCTTCGGGAGTGTCAGCTTCTCCCGGTCCTGGACCAGGAGCTCGCTCAGCAGGAACGTCTGGCGGCTCAGACGCTGCGCGTCCCGGTCCTCCGGGAAGAGGTTGATCAGCTCGTCGCGGAAGACAGCCACGCAGCTCGGCTCCAGTCCCACGATCGGGGTGCCGGTCCGGATGTCGTCCCGGAGCACGTCGAGGACCTGCCGGAGCTGCCGCCGGGCGAGGCCGAGCATCCCGAAGTCATAGAGAGGTCGCCCGCAGCAGAGAGACGTGACAGGCACGGAGACGGTGTAGCCGGCGGACTCCAGCACCTCGACGGCGGCCCGCGCGGTCTCCGGACGGAAATGGTTGTTGAAGGTGTCGGGCCAGAGCAGAACTCTCCTGCCCCCGGCCTGCCGCGGCTCACGGCGGTGGAGGAACCACTTCTTGAACGGGACGGGAGCGAAGGCGGGGAGCCGCCGCTCGGGCGCTGCTCCCGCCAGCGCCTTGGCCACGTCGCGCAGCACAGGCGTCTGGGTGAAGAGGTTCGCCAGCCCGGGCGCGTGCGAGGCGAGGCGGGCCCACCAATAGATCAATCCGAAGGCGTAGGCGGAGCGGGGCCGCAGCCGGCCTGCGTAGTAGTGGGAGAGGAACTCCGCCTTGTAGGTCGCCATGTCCACGTCGACCGGGCACTCTTCCTTGCATCCCTTGCAAGCCAGGCAGAGGTCGAGCGCCTCCTTGACGTGCTCGTCCCGCCAGCCGTTCCGGAGCGGATCGCCCGCCAGCATCTCGAAGAGCAGCCGGGCGCGGCCCCGGGTCGAATGCATCTCCTCGCGCGTCGCGCGGTAGCTCGGGCACATGGTGCCGCCGTGCATGCGGCGGCACTCGCCCACTCCCACGCAGCGCAGGTTGGCGCGGGCAAAGCTGCCGTGGTCGTCGCCGGGATAACGGAAGGTCGTCCGCACGGCCGGCGGATCGTAGGAGGTGCCGAGGCGGAGGTTGTCCACCGCGCTGTAGGCGTCCACGACCTTGCCCGGATTCATCTTTCCCTGCGGATCCCAGATCGCCTTGAATTCGCGGAACGCTTCGATCAGCTCCGCGCCGAACATCTTGGGCAGCAGCTCGGCCCGCGACTGGCCGTCGCCGTGCTCGCCCGAGAGCGAGCCGCCGAAGCGCAGCACCAGGTCCGCCGCCTCGTGGAGGAAGGCATGGAATTTCTCGATCCCCGGCGCCGTGACGAGGTCGAAGTCGATCCGCGTGTGGACGCAGCCCTGTCCGAAATGGCCGTAGAGGGAGCAGCCGTAGCCGTATTTCTGGAAGAGCCGCCGCAGCTCGCGCAGGTAGGAACCCAGCTTCTCGGGCGGGACCGCGGAGTCCTCCCAGCCCTCCCAGGCGTCCGGCTCGCCGGGGACGCGGGCCGTGGCGCCGAGGGCGGACTCCCGCACCTTCCAGACGGCCTTCGCTTCCTTGGGATCGTCGAAGCGCTTCATGGATGGAGCATCCGGCTCGGCTTGCAGGGCCGCCATGAGCCGTTGAGCCTTGGCGCCCGTCTCCTCGCGCGTCGCGCCGCCGAGCTCGACCAGCAGCCAGCCGCGGCCGGCGGGGAGGAGCTTGACGTTCTGCGGGTGGAGGTCCTTCTTCTTCATATCCTCGACCAGCAGGTCGTCGATGCCTTCGAGGCCGATCGGCTCGTGCTCCAGGATCTCGGGAATGTGATCGGCGGCCGTGTAGACGTCCGGATAGCCGAGGACGACGAGGATGCGGTGCTGCGGGCTGGGCACCAGGCGTACGGCCGCCTCCAGGATCGTCACGCACGTCCCCTCCGAGCCCACCAGGGCGCGAGCCACGTGAAAGCCGTTTTCGGGCAGCAGCCAGGGCAGGTTGTAGCCCGAGACCCGGCGGGGGATCGGCGGGTAGCGCTCGCGGATCAGGGGCGCGTAGCGGTCGCGCAGGTCGCGCAGCCGGCGGTAGATCTCGCCCCGGCGTCCGCCGGCGCGAACGATGCGCTGCAGCTCCTCCTCGCCGGTCGGGCCGACCCGCAGCCGCAGGCCGTCGTAGGTGAGCACCTCCAGCTCCTCGACGTTGTCATCCGTCTTGCCGGCCATCACCGAGTGGACGCCGCAGGAGTTGTTGCCGATCATGCCGCCGAAGGTGCAGTGGTTGTGGGTGGCCGGATCGGGTCCGAAGGTCAGACCGTGCGCCTCGGCCGCGTCGCGCAGGTCGTCCAGCACGAGGCCGGGCTGCACGCGGGCGCGCCGCTTGCCGGGGTCGAGCTCCACGATCTCGTTCAGGTGCTTCGAGAAGTCCAGCACCACCGCGACGTTGCAGCACTGGCCGGCGAGGCTGGTGCCGCCGCCCCGCGCCAGGACCGGAGCGCCGAAGCGGCGGCACACGGCGAAGGTTTCGGCTACGTCGTCGATCGTGCGCGGCACCACGACGCCGATCGGCACCTGCCGGTAGTTCGAAGCGTCGGTCGCGTAGAGCGCGCGGCTGCCGTCGTCGAAGCGCACCTCGCCCTGGACGCGCGCGCGCAGCTCCGTTTCCAGCGACGTCAGCATGGTCCGCGGCGAGCTCTGTGACCGCATGATCAGAACGGAACGGCGAAGCGCGCGGCGTCGGCGCGCTTGAAGTCCAGACCGAGACCGGCCCGGGAGAGGTCCGGCCGCAGTCTCCCGTTGCGCGGCGTGAGAGCACCGTCGAACAACATCCGCTCGATACGGGCGTGGTCGTGGAAATACTCGACATGGACGGCGGGGGTGAGGGCGCAGCAGGGGTGGACATGGATCGACGGCGCCGTGTGGGCCGAGAGCGGGATGGGCTCGGCCTCGCAGAGAGCCCCCACGCGCAGAAAGTCGGTGATCCCGGCGCAGCGGGTTGCGTCAGATTGGAGGACGTCCACCGCGCCGGCCGCGAGCATCCGGCGGAAGTAGAAGAGATCGTAGCCGTACTCGCCGGCGGCGATGGCCATGCCCGCCGGACCGCGGTCGCGCAGCAGCCGCAAGCCTGACAGGTCGTCGGAGGAGACCGGCTCCTCGAACCAGGTGACGCCGGAGCCTGCGAACGCCTCGGCGAAGGCGAGGGCCTGCTTGCGGGTGTAGGCGCCGTTGGCATCGACGAACAGCTCGGCTTCCCGGCCGATCGCCGCGCGCGCGGCGCGCACCCGGGCCACGTCGGCTTGCGGCTCGCGGCCCACCTTCATCTTCACGCGGGTGATTCCCTCGCCCACCCAGCCGCCGAGCTGCTCGACGAGACGGTCGTCCGGGTAGGAGGTGAAGCCGCCGCTGGCGTAGAGCGGCACCGCCTCGTGCACGGCCCCGAGCGCCTCGACGAGCGCAACCCCGAGCAAG
>JBJMGZ010000040.1:0-5172 GCA_045807605.1 Thermoanaerobaculia bacterium
CGCGGCCTCGCCCAGGGCGCGCACGGCCGCGGGATGGAGGTCCTCCAGGGAGGCCGGGGAATCCTTGCGCAGCTCGCTCCCCATGCGCGCCCATTCCGCTTCGAAGGCGGCCATTTCCCTGCGCTGCTCGGCCGGGCGCGATTGCAGGTACGCCGTGAGCGCGAGCTCGTTCTTCGCATCGGCGAGGCGCTGCAGGGCCAGCAGGCGCTTCCCCTGGCGCAGGGAATCGTCGGCGCGGGCGAGCACCGGCTGCACCTTCTGCCGGAGCTTGTCCTGCGGCGGCCGGCTTTCGACGAACGTCGACTCGCGCTGGATCTCGGATGCGAGCGGGTCCCGGGCCTGGTCCGGCGCCCCGGCGCAGGCGGCGAGGAGAACTGTGACGAGGATGAAGGTTTGAGAGGCGCGCATGTCCCCTAGGATATCGCGTTGACCGGCCGGCCTTCAGCGAACGCCACGACCTGGTCGAAAGCCTGGCCGAAGTAGAGCTCGTAGCTGTCCTTCTCCACGTACCCGAGGTGGGGCGTGCACACCGCGTTGTCCAGGGCGAGCAGCGGGTGGGCGGCGCCGAGCACCGGTTCCTCCTCGTAGACGTCGACCGCCGCCCGGCCCGGCCGGCCGGCGCGCAGCGCTGTTTCCAGGGCGCCGTCTGCGATCAGCTCGGCCCGGCTGGTGTTGACGAGGAGCGCGTCCGGCCGCATGCGGGCGAGGTCCGCGGCTGTGACGATGCCGCGCGTTTCCGCGCCCAGCTTGAGGTGGAGCGAGAGCACGTCCGAGCGCTCGAACAGCTCCTCCCGGCCGGCGAAGAGGGCGTAGCCGTCCGAGCGCGCCCGGGAGAGCGAGCCCTCCCGCCCCCAGATCCGCACGTCCATGCCGAACGCGCGCCCATAGCCCGCCACCAGCGTGCCGATCTTGCCGTACCCCCAGATGCCGAGCGTCCGCCCGCGCAGGCCCGTGCCCATCGTGCTCTGCCAGTGGCCGGCGCGCAGCCGGGCAGTCTCCCGGGGGATGTGGCGGAGGGCGGCGAGCACCAGCACCCAGGTCAGCTCGGCCGGCGCGTAGGGGGAGCCGCTGCCCGCCGTCACCACCACGCCATGCCGCGCGCAGGCCGCGAGGTCGATGTGCGCCGTCCCCTTGCCGGTCTGGCTGATCAGCCGGAGGCGCGGCAGCCGTTCGAGCAGCGGCTCCGTGATCCGCGTGCGCTCGCGAATCAGCACGAGAGCGTCGGCCTCCTGAAAGCGCTCGGCCAGCGCGCCGACCTCCTTGGCCGTGTCGGTGTATACCTTGACCGAATGGCCCGCGAGCTTCGCAAAGCAGGCGAGCCCGCGAACGGCGTCCTGATAGTCGTCGGGGAGGATGATGTTCATCGGCAGCGCTCCGCGGGCCAGACGATGACATCCAATCGTTCCGCGTAGTGCAACAGCGCGGGTGGACCTTCCACGAGCAGGCCGTGGAAATCGAACATCGTGTTCTCCTCGATCTCCGCCTCCGCCCTCTGGAGCGGCCACTGCGGGTGGTGGACCTCGTTGCGCCAGATCGAGCCGTCCGGTTTGCGGGCGTAGAGGCAGTAGCGCTCGGTCAGCCAGTGCTCCAGGGACCCCGGAGCCGCGGCGTAGACCTCCGAGACGGGCCGGTAGCTGCCGGCGAACGAGGCGCCCGTCCGCCGTGAATCGTAATGGATGGTGGCGTCCTCGCGGCGCAGAGATATCCCGGCCAGGTAGTAGGGGAGATGGAAGAAGCGGCGCGCCGCCCAGACGGCAAGCGGGTTGGCCGCGTCCAGGCTCAGGAACCAGACGCCCGGCTTGCCGTCCAGCTCGACATAGAGCCGCACGTTCAGCTCCGGAAACGCGGAGACCCAGGGGAGGTCCGGCAGCGGCCGGAGCATCACGCCCGTCATCCGGAACGGCACCAGCCCCACCCAGGACGTGCCGTCGAATTCCTGGATGCTCAGCTCCGGAGGCACGTAGCGCCGCAGCTCATCCATGGGGACCGGCCAGTGCGCGAACAGGAGCTCCCGCCAGGTCTGCCGCCAGGTCCACCTCGACGGCGGCAGCGGCCAGGGTCGGTGATCGACATGGGCGAGGGACGGATGCATCGGCACTCCACGGGCGCGCCCGGAACAGGAACGGCAAGCGTGGAGCGATTGTAGCTCAGGGCCGCCGGGCCGCGCGGGCAAACAGGGCGGTGACCAGGCCGATGCCGAACGCGTGGATGAGCCACTGGTTGATCTCGACCGCCAGCGGCCTCGGCCCCGCCGCCCGGGTCACCGCCGACAGCGGCACGACCACCCTGCTCATGACCACGTGCGCCAGCAGGCCATACAGCGGACCGAACACGAAGGGTCGCTGCGCGAGGATCGGCAGCCGCCGGCTGGCGAGGATGTAGAGGGTCACGATCACGAAGGCGATGAAATAGTGGAGCAGCAGGCCGAGAGCCATGGTGGCGGCGCCGCCGTCGAAGGACTCCCGCCCGAGCAGGCCGGAAGCGATGAACTGAAGGATCCGGCCCGGAGTGACGCCGGAACGGACTCCGTTGAAGATGAACGCGTCGAGGATATCCAGCGTGCCCACGGTCAGGGTGCCGAAGAGCACCGCCTGGGAGGTCGTCAGCGGTTTCCGCGCGGAAGGCAGGGCGTCGACAGTCATGTCTCTCTCCTTGGATGGAAGGGCCTGCGGGGTGGGGAGCAACGCATGTGCCAGCGCAACGCAGGAGGGAGAGCCCCCGAATCTCCAGCCGATTGAATCCGGAATCCAGAATTCCGGCGATTGAACCTTTGGCGGCTCGCGGAGGTACTCACGGTCGAACGCGTGGCACTCGCCGCCGCGTCTGCCACCGAGGGAGGGCAATACCATGAACCACCGATCCACCCTGCCGGCGCTCGGGCTCGGCTTCCTGCTCGCCGTCGCTGCCTGGGGCCAGCATCACTCCATGGGTGCCAACGACTATGACGACGGTCCGGGAGGCGGCGATCCCAATCCGTCGTCGGGCTGCACGGGAGTCGAGGCCAAGGTCACGATCGGCGGCCTCGCCTTCTCGCCGGCCACGGTGACCGTCGATGCGGGCCAGCCGGTCTGCTGGACCTGGTCGGGCGCCGAGCACACGGTCAAGGCCGACGACGGCTCGTTCACCAGCGGCCCGCCGGCCAGCAGCGTCACCTTCCAGCGCACCTTCAACACCCCGGGCACCTACGGCTACTACTGCCAGGTGCACGGCAGCGCGAGCGGCGGGATGCGCGGCACCGTCGTCGTCCGCGGCGGCTCGGGCGGCGAAGGAGCCGGCACCCTGGCGCTCGCGTCGACCAGCTACACGGTGAGCGAAGGGATCGGAGCGTTGACCGTGACCGTCGAGCGCACCGGCGGCAGCGACGGCGCCGCGACGGTCAGGTTCGAGACCGCCAGCGGGAGCGCCAGGTCGAAGAAGGACTTCACCTCCCGGTCCGGCTCGTTGAGCTGGTCGTCAGGCGACCAGGACCCGAAGACGATCGAGGTGCCGATCAAGAACGACAAGGCCAAGGAGAAGGACGAGACCTTCACCCTCAAGCTCAGCAGGGCCATCGGCGCAGGGCTTGGCGCGAGCAGCGCGACGGTGACGATCCACGACGACGACAGCCCCGGCTGCGGCGCCTCGCTCGCCGCTCCCGCGCCGCTCGAGGCGCGCGGCCAGTCTGACAGCGAGATCCGCCTCGCCTGGGCCGCCGATCCGATGACCGAGATCCGGATCGAGCGCCGGCGGCCGGGCGGCGCCTTCCAGGAGATCGCCTCTCTGCCGGCGGGAGCGCAGAGCTTCGTCGACTCCGGCCTCCCCGGCGGCGCCACGTTCCAGTACCGGGTCAAGGCCGTGGGGATGGACGGCGTCGCGGCCTTCTCGGACGTCGCCGCCGGTGCCACCGACGGCGCGACTACGCCTTGCGACGATGCCAACGCGCTCTGTCTCGACGGTGGCAGGTTCGAAGCCATGGTCGAGGGACGGCCGGGAGCGGCCGGCGTCCGGCAGCGGACGGTGCTGCCCGAGGCCCCGGGCGCGGGCCTCTTCTCCCTCTCCCGGACCGCCGAGCCGCAGCTCCTGATCAATCTGATCGACGGCTGCGACGTCAACGGCCACCACTGGCTCTACTTCGCGACCGTGGCCGACGTCGAGCTCACGGTGAAGGTGCGCGACACCCAGACCGGCCGCACCTGGGCCTGGTTCAACCCGGCCGGCAGCGTGCCGGCGCCGGTGCGCGACGTGGAAGCCTTCTCCTGCCAGTAGGCCTCTCTCCGCAGCCAGGGCCGGGACTTCCCGGCCCTGTCCGACCGCATTGCTCAATTGTTGTTCGAGGACAGGGTGTTGCCCTCCCGCGGGATCCAGCAGGCATGATTCTTGTCCTCGAAGAGGATTCTCACGCTCGGAAGCTCCGTGCCGCTCAGGTTGCACTTCGAGTAATTCAAGTTCCAGCCGGTGCGCACGTCGAAATGAACGTGCGGAGTGGTGGATGTCCCCGTGTTGCCCGATTTTGCGATGATGTCGCCGCGATCGACTTTGTCCCCGACCTTGACGAGCGCGCCGTTCTGGGCCAGATGCCAGTAGGTGCCGAACGTACCGTCGTCGTGCTTGATCACGACGTAGTTGCCGACCCCGTCCTTGCAGAGGTCCTTGCTGCCCGCGCTGTTCTTGGACTCCGACTCCACGACGACGTACACGGTTCCGCCCCTGGCCGCGCGGACGTTCTGTCCTGCTTCGCCGACTCCGTCGTTATTGGAATCGTGGACGAAATCGAAGGCGAAGGCCTGCAATCCATCGACTTTTCCTCCGTGGCCTCCTCCATTCGGATCGTCCCAGTTCCCATTGGTGAGCTTCCAGCCGGAGTCGTCGTCGAAAGGAAGTCTGTAGATCGCCTTGGGATTGGAATGAAGCTCCATGTTGACCAGCCGCAGGTCTTGACCGAAGTAGGTCTTGTCCTCCGTCTTGAAGTCGTCCTGGCACAGCCCCGACCACCACCACTGGGCGCCGCTCCCAGGCCGCCAGACCGCCAGGTACTTGCCATCGGGAATCGCCAGGGCCGTCAGCCGAAGACCCTGTTTGAAGTAGGTCTTGTCCTGATCGACGAGCTCCTGGAACGTCATCCCCGCACGCCACCATTGAGCGCCGCTGCCGGGCTGCCACACCGCGAGGTGCTTGCCATCGGAGAGCTCCACG
>JBJMGZ010000041.1:0-7146 GCA_045807605.1 Thermoanaerobaculia bacterium
CTGCTGGGTGGGGGCTCCCTCTCCCGCGCGAAAGCGCGGGGGAGGGCAGGGGAGGGGGCTCCGGGGAGCCCCCGTAGGGGGCGCAGGCATAAAGCCTGGGGTTTCAACCCCAGGTGACGTGGCCATATTTTTTATCTTCAGCCCCCAAGGGGCGACGGCATGGGCACGGGGTGGCAACCCATGATCCGCCCGATCGATCCCGCCGCGCTGGTGCGTCCCGAGGTCCGCCGGCTCTCGGCCTACCACCTCGACCTCACCCCCTGCCGGCACAAGCTGGACCAGAACGAAGTTCCGTGGGACCTGCCGCGCCGCATCAAGCTCGCCGTGGCCGAGGGGCTGCTCGATGCCGACTGGGCTCGTTATCCGGACTTCCATGGCGACGCCCTGCGCCGCGACCTCGGCAGGCTGCACGGCTGGCCGTGGGAGGGCATCCTGGTGGGCAACGGCTCGAACGAGCTGCTGTCCACGGCGCTGGAGGCCCTGGCCGGACCCGGCACGGAGGTGCTCGGCGTCGAGCCGACGTTCGGCCTCTACCGCATGTTCGTGATGCGCTCCGGCGCCGTCCCCCGCTTCCTGATGCGCTCGGACCTCTCGCGCCCGTCGCTCTTCATGGACGAGCTGGAGGCCGAGGTCGAGCGCAATCCGAAGCGGCCGGTCCTCCTCTGCACGCCGAACAACCCGACGGGGGACGCGCTGCCGCCGGAGTGGCTCGCGGCGCTCCTGGAGCGTCTCGAAGGGCCGCTCCTCCTCGACAACGCCTATGGCGAGTTCTGCCGTTTCGACTACCGGCCGCTGCTCCACAAGTACCCGCATCTCGTCCTCTTCCGGACGTTCTCCAAGGCCTGGTCCCTCGCCGGCCTGCGCCTCGGCTACCTGATGGCCCGGCCGGCGCTGGTCTCGGAGCTGATCAAGGTCAAGCTGCCCTACAACGTCGGCCACGCCGCGGTGCTCGCCGGCCGCGCCGTGCTGGCCGAGGAGGAAGAGGAGAAGCGCCGGGTGAGGATCCTCGTCGCCCGGCGGGCGCAGTGGGCGCGCATGCTGGCCGAGGAGGGCTTCGAAGTGTTCCCGTCGGAGGCGAACTTCCTGTTGATCCGGTGCGCCTCTCCGGAGAAGGCACGGGAAGTCAGAGATGGGCTGGCGGCGAGGGGGATTCGGATTCGGGACGTTGGGCACTATCCCGGGCTTGCCAACTGCCTGCGGGTGTCGGTGGGGAGCGGGATGGCGTTGCGGGAGACTCACCTGGCTCTGGCGGAGATCCGTGAGGGGAGGGCCCTCACCCCCCGGCGGGTTGATCCCATCCCCCCTCTCCCCAGCCCTCTCCCCCGCCTGCGCGGGGGAGAGGGAGCCGGAGCCCCCTCCCCGCGGCTCCGGCGCGCCACCGTCGAACGCTCCACCAAAGAGACCCGGATCAAGCTCTCTCTTTCCTTGGACGGCGGCCCCCGCAAGGTCGAGGTCCCCAACGGCTTCTTCGCCCACATGCTGGAAGCCCTCGCGACTCACGGCGGCCTCGGGCTCGATCTCCGGGTGGACGGCGACACCCACGTGGATCTCCACCACACGGTCGAGGACGTCGGCATCGCCCTGGGAGAAGCGCTGGCCTCGGCGCTGGGGGACCGGCGCGGGATCGTCCGCTTCGCCCACGCCTATGCGCCTTTGGATGAAGCGCTGGCCCGCGCCGTCGTGGACCTTTCGGGCCGGGGCACGTTCGCCTGGAACGCTCCCCGCGAGGTGGCGGCGGGGTGGGTCACCGCCGACTTTCCGCTGACGCTGGTCGCCGACTTCTTCCAGGCGTTCGCGGACCGCGGACGGTTGACGCTCCACCTGGACGTGCTCACGGCCCGCAACGGCCATCACGCGGCCGAGGCGGCGTTCAAGGCTGCGGCCCTGGCGTTGCGGGCGGCGGTGCAGCGGACGGGATCGACGGAGGTGCCGAGCACCAAGGGGACGCTCTCCGCATGATGACCGGGACGACTACTGTCATTGACGCCGGGGTCGGCAACCTGGGCAATCTGGTCCGGGCCCTGGAGAGCCTCGGCGCAGAGGTAGAAACCACGCTCGACCCGCGCCGGGTGGCGGCGGCGCGCTGTCTCCTCCTGCCCGGCGTCGGCGCCTTCGCCCCTCCTCGCGAGGCGCTGCGTGGAGAGATCGAGGCGGCCCTCCACGAGGCCCTGGAGGCCGGCGCCTGGCTGCTGGGGATCTGCGTCGGCTTTCAGCTCCTGTTCGAGTCCGGCGAGGAGTTCAAGGCGGTCGACGGCCTGGGGCTCCTGCCCGGCCGGGTCACCCGGCTGCCGGACGATGTGCCCGTGCCCCACATCGGGTGGAACCGACTCCATGACGTGGCGGACCATCCGCTGATGGCGGGGCTGCGCGAGCGGTACGTCTACTTCGTCCACAGCTATGCGCCCGAGGGGGTCCCCGGCGACCTCTGCCTCGCCCGCTGCACGCATGGCCGGGTCTTCCCCGCGGTGGCCGGGCGCGAGCGGGTGATGGGCACTCAGTTCCACCCCGAGCGCAGCGGCGAGGCCGGCCTGCGGCTGCTGCGGAATTATCTGGAGATGTCCGATGGAGCTGCTGCCCGCGATTGACCTGAGGTACGGCCGTGCCGTCCGCCTGTTCCAGGGGGATGACACCCGGGC
The DNA here is from genome assembly GCA_045807605.1 of Thermoanaerobaculia bacterium. Classification (GTDB taxonomy): domain Bacteria; phylum Acidobacteriota; class Thermoanaerobaculia; order Multivoradales; family UBA5704; genus DATMER01. The sequence continues at coordinate 2,637 of JBJMGZ010000041.1, forward strand.
GACCGTCTATGGGGACGACCCGCTGGCCGTCCTGGACGGCTACATCCAGGCCGGCGCGACCCGCGTGCATGTCGTGGACCTCGACGCCACGTTCGGGGAGGCTCCGCAGCGGGAGCTGATCGGGCGGATGGCGATCCGCGGCCTCATGCAGCTGGGCGGCGGGCTCCGGGACCGGGAGGCGATCCGCTGGGCTCTGGGGGCGGGCTGCGACCGCGTGGTGGTCGGCTCCCTGGTGGCGCGGGACGTCGAGGGCTTCCGCGCCGTGGCCCTGGAGCACCCTGGAAAGATCGTCCCGGCCCTGGACGTCGAGAACGGCGAGGTGCGCATCGCGGGCTGGACGGAGGGGACGGCCTGGCGGCTGCCCGAGCTCTGCGTGCGTCTGCACGGCCTCCCCTGCCCGGCGGTCCTGGTGACCGATGTCGAGCGCGACGGCATGCTCACCGGCCCCAACTTCGACCTGGCCCGCAAGGTCGCCATGGCGTCTGGAATCCCGGCGCTGCTCTCGGGCGGCGTGCGCTCCCTCGACGACCTGCGCGAGGCCCGGGAGATCCCCGAGATCGCCGGCGCCATCGTCGGCCGCGCTCTCTACGAGGGAGTGTTCACGATCGAAGAGGCCCTGGATGCCTGCAGGGAGGGCGTGTGAGCCTCTCGAACCTGGCCCGCCGGGTCATCCCCTGCTTGGACGTGGCGGACGGCCGGGTGGTCAAGGGGGTGCGGTTCCGGAACCTCGTGGATCAGGGCGATCCGGCCGAGGCGGCCCTCCGCTATGCGGAGCAGGGCGCGGACGAGATCGTGTTCCTCGACATCGGCGCCGCTCCCGAGGAGCGGGACACCCGGCTCGACTGGGTGGAGCGCACGGCAAGGCAGGTCTTCATCCCCCTGACCGTCGGCGGAGGCGTGCGCTCCGAGGACGACGCCCATCGCCTGCTGCGCTCCGGCGCCGACAAGGTCGGCGTCAACTCGGCGGCGGTCGAGGACCCGGAGCTGATCACCGTCCTGGCCCGCCGCTTCGGCAGCCAGTGCGTCGTGCTCTCGGTCGATGCCCTCGGCGGGGAGGTGGTCACCCGGGGCGGGCGCCAGGCCACGGGTTTGAATGCGCTCGCCTGGATCCGCGAAGGGGTCGAGCGCGGCGCGGGGGAGATCCTCCTCACCAGCATCGACCGCGACGGCACGAAAGGGGGCTACGACGTGGATCTCCTCCGGGAGGCCGTACGGTCCGTGAACGTGCCGGTCATCGCCTCGGGCGGCGCCGGCAATCTGGAGCACCTGGCCGAGGGGCTGGCCGCAGGAGCCGCTGCGGTGCTCGCCGCCTCGATCTTCCACCAGGGGACGTACACCGTCGGCGAGGTCAAGCAGTACCTGGCCCAGGCAGGCTTCCCGATCCGGGAGGAGGTATGACGCTCGATCCTGCGACGCTCCGGTACGACGACCGCGGCCTCCTCCCCGTGGTAGTCCAGGACGCCGGCTCCGGCGCGGTGCTGATGCTCGCCTTCGCGAACCGCGAGGCGGTCGAGCTGACGCTCTCGACCGGGGAGGTCCACTTCTGGAGCCGCTCGCGCCAGTCGCTCTGGCGCAAGGGGGAGACCTCGGGCAACACTCTCAAGGTGGTGGAGGTCACGGCCGACTGCGACGGCGACGCCCTGCTGGTGAGAGCGATCCCTGCCGGCCCCGCCTGCCACCGCGGCACGCGCACCTGCTTCGAGCCCAATCCCGCCCGGCTGGAGCTGGGCTGGCTCGCGGCCATCCTCGAAGAGCGGCGGAGCGCCGATCCTGCCAAGAGCTACACGGCGCGGCTGCTCCGGGAGGGGATCGAGCGCATCGCCCAGAAGGTGGGGGAGGAGGGAGTCGAGACCGCCATCGCCGCGGTTGCGGGCCGGAGGGAGGGAGTCGTGAGCGAGTCGGCCGATCTTCTTTATCATTTGCTCGTGCTCCTCCAGGCGAGCGGCGTCGAACCGGGGGAGATCGCGGAAGAGCTGCTCCGGCGGCACGGTTTGGGCTCGCCGCGGCACTCTGACAGGGACACCCAATCGGATCGGAGACAAGATGAGTGAGACGCCGCGGCGCGCCGTGCCGCACATCCGCGAGTTCCTCGCCGACAGCCTGACGCCGCTCGGCGTCTACCGCCGGCTTGCCGAGCTCTCCCCGCACCGCTTCCTGCTCGAGAGCGTGACCGGCGGCGAGCGCGTCTCCCGCTTCAGCTTTCTCGGCGCCGGGCCGCGCGAGGTCTACCGCCTCTACCCCGACCGCCTGGAGGTCGAGCGCGGCGGCGATCGCGGGGGAAAATCGCGCCGTTTGCCCGGGCCGCCGCTCGAAGCCCTGCGCGAGGTCATCCACCGCATCCACACCGAGCCCGGCCCGATCCCTTTTACGGGCGGCCTCGTGGGCTACTTCGGCTACGACTTGATCCGCATGGTCGAGCGGCTGCCGAACCGCCCGGCCGATCCGTTCGGGCTGCCCATCGCTCTCCTTGCCCGCTTCGACACGCTGGTCATCTTCGACCACGCCTACCAGCGGGTGCTTGCGATCGCCAACGAAATCGAGGGCGAGGTCAACATGGCCGCGGCCGAGCGCCAGCTCGCGCGGCTCTCGAAGCTCCTGACGACCGAGGCCGGCGGCGGCGGTGTCGCTATGCCCGAGCAGTCGCCGGGACGGGCCGCGGCCACGCCCAGCCTCGACGGCGCGGCGTTCCGCAAGGCCGTGCTCGCGGCCAAGGAGCACATCGCCGCGGGCGACATCTTCCAGGTGGTGCTGGCGCGGCGCTGGACCGTCCCCCGCCGGGTCGATCCCTTCGCGCTCTACCGCGCCGTGCGCATGGTCAACCCGAGCCCGTACATGGTGCTCTTCGAGTCGCCGGACGTCTCCCTCGTCGGTGCTTCGCCCGAGATGCTGGTGCGCAAGCAGGGCCGGCATGTCGAAACCCGGCCCATCGCCGGCACCCGCCCGCGCGGCATGGACGCGGAGGGGGACAAGCGGCTGGCCGAAGACCTCCTCGCCGACGCCAAGGAGCGGGCCGAGCACGTGATGCTCGTCGACCTGGGGAGAAACGACCTCGGGCGCGTGGCCACGGCCGGCAGCGTGCGCGTCGCGAGCTTCATGGAGATCGAGCGCTACAGCCACGTCATGCACATGGTTTCGAGCGTCGAGGGCGAGCTCGATCACGACAAAGACGGGCTCGACGCCCTGCTGGCCTGCTTCCCGGCCGGCACGGTCTCCGGCGCGCCCAAGATCCGCGCCATGGAGATCGTCGACGAGCTGGAGCCGGAGGCACGCGGGCCGTACGCCGGCGCCGTCGGCTACCTCTCCTATTCGGGCGACCTCGACACCTGCATCGCCATCCGCACGCTGGTGGTCGAAAAGGACAGGACCTCCGTCACCGCCGGGGCGGGCATCGTGGCCGACTCCGATCCCGCGGCCGAAGAGAAGGAGACCGAGAACAAGGCCGCGGCGCTGCTCGCCGCTGTTGCGCTGGCCGAGGCCCTGGAGGGGCGACGCACATGATTCTCATGGTGGACAACTACGATTCCTTCACCTACAACCTGGTGCAGATGCTCGCCACCGCGGGCGCCCGGGTCGAGGTGCTGCGCAACGACGTCGAGAGCGCCGAGGCCATGCTCGCCCGCCAGCCCGAGGGGATCGTGCTCTCGCCCGGTCCCGGCCGGCCCGAGGACGCGGGCGTCTGTCTCGATCTCATCCGCCGGCACGCGGACGTGCCGATCCTCGGAGTCTGCCTCGGCCATCAGGCGCTTGGAGTCGCCTTCGGCGCCACGGTGGACCGCGCGCCGCGGCTGATGCACGGCAAGACCTCGCCCATCCGCCACGGCGATCAGGGGGTCTTCGCCGGCCTGCCGAACCCCTTCGAGGCCACCCGCTACCACAGCCTGGAGGTGAAGGAGCGCACCCTGCCGGAGGAGCTGGAGCCGCTCGCCTGGGCCGACGACGGCACGCTGATGGGGATGCGCCACCGCGAGCTGCCCTACTGGGGCGTGCAGTTCCACCCGGAGTCCGTGCTCACCGGCTGCGGGCCGCATCTGGTGGCCAACTTCCTGGCTCTCTGCGCCGAGGAGACCGCCGATGCCCGAGCTTGACGCCCGTTCGGCTTTGATGCGCGTCACCGCCGGTGACAACCTGACCCATGAGGAGACGGAGACCCTCTTCGGCCAGCTCATGGACGGCCTGGTCAGCGAGACTTTCAAGGCGGCGCTGCTCGTCGCGCTGCGCATGAAGGGCGAGGCGGTGGCGGAGATCTCCGGCGCCGCCGCGGCCATGCGCCGCCGCGCCATTCCCATCCCGCAACAACGGCAAGGGGTGGTCGACACCTGCGGCACGGGCGGCGACGGGCGCGGCACCTTCGCGCGGAGGCGGATGAGGTCCAGGCACACGCCCGCGTCCTCGGGCCGGCCCGGGCCGGGCGAGAGCACGATCCCCCCGGGCTTCTTCGCCAGCAGGGCCTCCGCGGTCTCGGCGTCGTTGCGCACCACCTCGACCTTCGCGCCGGCCGCCGCCAGGAGCT
>JBJMGZ010000042.1:0-16702 GCA_045807605.1 Thermoanaerobaculia bacterium
GTACGCGGCGCCGCGCAACGAGCTCGAAGCCGCTCTCGCCGGGATCTGGCAGAGCGTCCTCGGCGTCGAGCGCATCGGCATCCACGACGACTTCTTCGACCTCGGCGGCCACTCGCTCAAGACCATCCAGGTCCGCTCCCGCATCCGGCACCAGCTCGGCGCAGACCTGCCGTTGCGCTCCCTCTTCGACCACCCGACGGTCGCGGACCTGGCTTCCGAGGTGCGGCGGGCTCTCGGCCTCGCGGAGGGCAAGGCAGGCCGGGAGAGCATCCCGCGGCTGCCCGATGCGGAGAGCTACGCCCTCTCCCATGCCCAGCGGCGCCTCTGGCTCTGGCAGCGGATGAACCCGGGGGACGTCGCCTACAACATGCCCGCTCTCTACCTGCTGCAGGGCGGCTTGGAGCGCAACGCCTTCCACCGCGCCTTCCAGGAGCTGGTCGAGCGCCACGCCGCCCTGCGCACCTCGTTCGCATCCGTGGACGGCGAGCCGGTGCAGCGCATCGCCCCGGGCACCGCCGTCCGCCTGGACGTCGTCGACCTGTCGGCCCTGCCGGCTGAAGCCCGGGATGCCGCGGCCGAGACCCTCGTGCGGGAAGACGTGCAGATGCCGTTCGACCTGCGGACCCCTCCCGTCCGGGCCCGCCTCCTCGTGCTGGGCGCGGACCGCCAGCTCTTCCTCCTGACGCTTCACCACATCCTGAGCGACGCCTGGTCGTGGGCCGCGATCGGCCGGGACCTGGCTGCGCTGTACGGCGCCCTGGCGGCGGGCGGTACGAACCCCCTGCCGCCGCTGCCCATCCGGTACGTGGATTACGCGGCCTGGGAGAACGAGCGGATCGGGCGCGGGGACCTGGAGCGGGCCGAGCAGCACTGGCTGCGCAAGCTGCAGGGCGAGCTGCCGATCCTCGATCTGCCGACGGACCATCCGCGCCCCGCGGCCGCGAGCCTGCGCGGCGGCCGGCGCAGCGCCCGGATGGACGCGGACCTGGCGGGCTCCCTGCGCCGGCTGGGCCGCGACAACGACCTGACGCTCTTCATGACGCTGCTCGCCGCGACCACGGCCTTCCTGTCCCGGCTGACGGGTCAGACCGACATCATCCTGGGCACGCCCAGCGGCGGGCGCGACCCCATCGAAACCGAGGGCCTGGTGGGGTTCTTCGTCAACCTGCTCGCCCTGCGCAGCGACCTGACGGGCGACCCCACCTTCCTGGACCTGCTGGGGCGCTCCCGGCAGATCCTGCTCGAGGCCTACGCGCACCAGGAGTACCCGTTCGACCTTCTCGTCCAGAAGCTCAACCCCGTCCGGGAGCTCGGCAGGGCGCCGGTCTTCTCCGCGACCCTCGTCGTCCACGAGACCACGGCGGTCGCTCCGGTCGGAGGGCTCGTCCTGCAGCCCCGGGACGTCGAGGCCGAGCAGGCGATGCCGTTCGATCTGAGCCTGCTGATCACGGGCAGGGACGAGGATCTCGGCACCCTCTTCTTCTACAGCCGCGACCTCTTCGCGCCGGAGACCGTCGAGACCTGGCTGCGGCGCTTCCACGTCCTCCTGCGCGGCGCCGCGGCCGATCCCGGGCTCCGGCTCTCCGGGCTGCCCTTCTGGACGCCGGAGGAGTGCGCGGAGCTCACGCTGCAACGGGTCCCGGCCGGCGGGAGCCATCCCCTCTCGTTCCCGCAGCGCGACATCTGGTTCCAGTGCCAGCTTCACCCGGGCACGCCGCATTACAACTGCTGCCTCGAGGCCGAGCTGCACGGTCCCCTGGAGCCGGAGGCGCTGCGGCGCGCCCTGCAGGCGGTCGTCGACCGGCACGAGGGTCTGCGGGCCAGCTTCCCGGGGGTCGACGGCCGCCCGGTGCAGCGGGTCGCGGCGGAGCTGGCCGTGGAGCTCGACCAGCGGGACTTCTCGGGGAGCGCGCCGGAGCGGATGGAGGGCTGGCGGGCCGGCCTGTGCGCCGCGCCGTTCGACCTCGAGGCCGGGCCTCTGCTGCGCTTCGGGCTGGTCCGCCTGGGGCCCGCCGAGCACCGCCTCCTGCTGGTGATCCATCACCTGATCGTCGACGCGGTCAACCTGGTGCTCTTCCTCGAGCAGGCCCTCGACGGCTATGGTGAGCCCCATGGCGAGGATGAGCCGCTGCCGAGGCTGGCGGTGCACTATCCGGACTTCGCCGCCTGGCAGGGCACCCGGCTGCGGCTGGGAGCGCTCGCCGCGCAGAAGGATCATTGGCGCCGGCGGCTGCGCGGCGGTCTGCCGGGCCTGGAGCTGCCGCTGGACCGGCCGCGCCCGGCACAGCGGAGCTTCGCGGCCGGGGAGGTCTTCCGCCGGCTGCCGCCGGAGCGGCTGGGCGAGCTCAAGCGGCTGCGGACGGACCTCGGCACCTCGCTCTTCCGCACCGTGCTCTCCGCCCTGGAGCTGCTCCTCTCCCGCCTGACGGGAGAGACCGACCTGGTGGTGGCGACCCCGGTCTCCATCCGCCCCCCCGGGCTCGAGGAGGTGGTCGGCTATTTCGCCAACGCCATCCCCCTGCGGATCGACATGCACGGCGATCCGAGCTTCCGGCAGGTGGCGGAGCGGGTGGACGAGGCGGTGCGCGAGGCCGTCCGGCACGGCGATTATCCGATCGACGAAGCGATCGCAAGCTTCCAGCTCGAACGGGACGCGAGCCGGCCGCTGCTGCCCGTCTGCGTGTCGCAGGTGCGCTCGTTCGACGGCCGCCGCGGCGCGCTCGCGGTCCGGTCGGGCAACCCCTGGAGCCCCGGCATCGTGTTCGACCTCTGGGTGCTGGTCGGGGAGAGCAGCGCCGGTCTCGAGCTCCACGTCAAGTACAACCGCGACCTGTTCGACCGCGCGACCCTGGAGCGGCTCGCCGACGGCTTGGACACGCTGCTGGAGGACGCCTCGGCCCGTCCGGACGCGCGCCTTTCAGAGCTCCGGATCCTGACGCCGGTGGAACGGCAGCGGCTGCTGGTGGGCTTCAACCATGCCGTGGCCCGGCGGCAGCGGGACCGTTTCGCGGAGCAGCAGATCGCCGAGCGGGCGGGTGAGCGTCCCTGGGCGGTCGCGGCGGTCTGCGGCGACCAGCAGGTCCCCTACGGCGAGCTCGACGCATGGGCGAACCGCATCGCGCACCGGCTGCGCTCCCTGGGCATCGGCCGGGAGGACCGCGTCGCTCTCTTCGGCGAGCGCGGCCTCGAGCTGCTGGCCGCGATGCTGGGCATCCTGAAATCCGGCGCGGCCTTCCTCCCCCTCGATCCAGGCCAGCCGGACGCCCGCCTGCACACCATCCTGCGTTCCGCCGGCGTGCGAGCCATCGCGTGCCAGGCGAGCGTGGCCGGGCGCGGCGCGGACCTCGCGGGCGCGTCACCCTCGCGGCCCGGCGTCGTGCCGACCGATCTCCGCGCCCTGGCCGCGCAACCGGACTCGGATCCCGGCTGCGTCCACGGAGCGAGCGATCTGGCCTGCATCTTCTACACCTCCGGCTCGACCGGCACGCCGAAGGGAGCCATGGTCGAGCACGGGGGGATGCTCAACCACCTGAGCGCGAAGATCGAGCTGCTGGAGCTCGGCGAGACCAGCGCCGTGGCCCAGAACGCCTCCCACGGCTTCGACATCTGGGTGTGGCAGGCGCTGGCGCCGCTGATGGTGGGCGGTCGGGTGGTGATCTACCCCGACGCGGTGGCCTCCGACCCGCAGGCCCTGCTGCCCGCCCTGAAGAGCGACGGCGTGACCGTCCTCGAGACGGTGCCGAGCTTCCTCGACGCGATGCTCCAGGTGCCGCTCCCCGGCGGCCTCCCACGCCTCGCTCATCTGGTCTCGAACGCCGAGACGCTCCCGGTGGCGTTGTGCCGGCGCTGGTTCGCACGGTTCCCACACGTGGCCCTGATCAACACGTACGGCGCGACGGAGTGCTCGGACGACACCACCCATCACATGATGCGCGAGCCGCCCGCCGAGGGCGCGTGGCAGGTCCCCGTCGGCCGGCCGATTCCGGGGCTCGCGATCTATGTCGTCGACCCGCACCTGCAGCCTCTCCCCGCCGGCTGGCCGGGCCAGATCGCCATGGCGGGAGTGGGGTTGGGGCGCGGCTACCTCGGCGATCCGGAAAAGACGGCGCGGGTGTTCGTCCCCGAGCCCCTCGGCAGCGCTCCCGGCGGCCGGCTCTACCTGACCGGGGACCTCGGGTGCTGGACCGGGGAGGGGGTGCTGGAGTTCCTCGGCCGCCGCGACCGGCAGGTGAAGATCCGCGGCTTCCGCATCGAGCTCGGCGAGATCGAGGCGGCGCTCGGCCGGCATCCGGCCATCGCCGAGGCCGCGGTCCTCGTACGGAGCACCTCCGGCACGCAGCGCCTCATCGCCTACGCGGTGCCGCGGCCGGGAGAGACCTGCGACGTCGCCGAACTGCGCCGGACGCTCGCCGAGACCCTGCCCGAATACATGGTGCCCGGCACCTTCGTGCTCCTTCCGGCCATGCCGCGCACTCCCACCGGGAAGCTGGACCGCAAGGCGCTGCCGGAGCCGGAGGGGCCGGCACCGGGCGGCTCATCCGGCTTCGCGGCTCCCCGCACTCCCGCCGAGGAGCTGCTGGCGGCGATCTGGGCCGGCGTGCTCGGGCTCGGCCGGGTCGGCATCCACGACCGCTTCTTCGATCTCGGCGGCGATTCCATCCTGAGCATCCAGGTGGTGTCGAGAGCCCGGCAGGCTGGGCTGGAGATCACTCCGCGGCAGCTCTTTCAGCACCAGACCGTGGCCGAGCTGGCGGCGGTGGCGCGGCCGGCGGCGGCGGGCGCCGGCACGGACTCGAGCGTGGAGGGGAACGTGCCCCTGACGCCGATCCAGCGCTGGTTCTTCGAGCAGGACAATCCGGAGCCCGGCCACTGGAACATGGCCCTGCTGTTCGAGGTGACGGAGCCCATGGAGCCGCGCCGGCTCGACTCCGCTCTGGAGCGGCTGGTGGCGCATCACGACGCGCTGCGGCTGCGCTTCGTGCGCGACCGGGCGGGGTGGCGGCAGCTCAACGCCGGCTCCGAGACCCACCGGTTCTTCAGCCACGTCGATCTTTCCGGATTGCCGGCGGCGCAGCGAGGACCTGCGCTCGCAACGCAGGCCGCCCGGCTGCAGAAGAGCCTCGACCTCGCCGCAGGCCCCTTGGTGCGGGTCGTCTACTTCGATGCCGGCGCCGGAGATTCGCCGCGCCTCCTCCTCATCGTCCACCACCTGGCGGTGGACGTCGTCTCCTGGCGGATCCTGCTCGAGGACCTGCTGGCCGCCTACGGGCAGCTCGGCCGCGGCGAAGCCGTGCGCCTGGGCGCCAGGACGACCTCCTACCAGCGGTGGTCGGAGCTGCTGTCGGAGCACGCCCGCTCCGCCGAGATGCGACGCGAGCTGGCGTACTGGCTGGACCGGCCGCCCCGGATCTGTCCGCTGCCCGTGGACCGGCGCGACGGGCGCTGCACCGAGGGCTCGTTCCGTCACCTCGCCGCCGGTCTGGGACCGGAGGAGACGCGCGCCCTGCTGCGGGATCTGCCGGCCCGCCATCAGGTGTCCATGGAAGGCATCCTGCTGGCCGCCCTGGCGGAGGCCCTGTCGCGCGCGACCGGCGAGCGGACGCTCCTGGTGGAGCTCGCGAGCCACGGGCGGGAAGAGATCTTCGCTGGCGTCGACCTGACGCGGACCGTCGGCTGGTTCACCTGCTCCTTCCCCCTCCGGATCGATCTGCGGCGCGCCGCGACCGTGGAGGAGGCGGTGCGCTGCGCCGGCGAGCAGCTCCGCCGCGTTCCGAACCGCGGCCTCGGCTACGGCCTGCTGCGCTATCTGTCGGCCGACCCCGAGGTGGGAGCGCAGCTGCGGGCGCTGCCGCGGGCCGAAGTGGCCTTCGAATACCTGGGCCAGCTCGACGCCGCGCTGCCGGAATCCTGTCCGCTGCGGCCGGCGAAGGAGTCCGCCGGGCCCCTGCTGAACCCAGCAGCGCCGATCTCGCAGCCGCTCGGCGTCACCGCCAGGGTCGAGGCCGGCTGCCTCGAGGTCGTCTGGAGCTACAGCGAGAACCGCTTCCAGCGCTCGACGGTCGAGGCCCTGGCGCGCGATTTCATCGCGGTGCTGCAGGCGCTCCTTCACCCCGGCCATTGGCGTGCCGCGGTTCCCGGGGGAGCTTCGCCGCAGACCCTCACCGACCTGCTGCGGGCCGCGGCCACGGCGGCTCCGGACGACCCCTTCCTGCTGGCGGAGGGCGGCGCCGCGCTCTCGTTCGCCGATTTCGATCACGCGGCGCGGCGGTTCGCCGCCGGCCTGCTGCGCCTCGGTCTGGCGCGCGGCCAGCGGGTGGCCATCCTGATGGAGAACCGTCCGGAGTTCCTCGCCGCCATGTTCGGCTCGCTCCTCGCCGGGGCCGTCTATGTGGCAGTCAACACCCATCTCACCCCGGAGGAGGCGGCCTACGTCGTGGCGCACGTGGGAGCCACCGTCCTGGTGACGGAGCCGCGCCACCTTGCCCTGGCCGCGGCCATCCGGCCCGCCTGTTTGGATCTGGAGGTGGTGATCTCGGCTCCCGCGGGCCAGGGCATGGAGGACGGAGGCGATCCGCTTCCCCACCCCGAGCTCGGCGCGCAACCGTTGGCGCAGTTCCTGGGGGACGCGATCGATCCGGGCTCGGTCGACGTGCAGCCCGGCGATCTGGCGACCATCCAGTACACCTCCGGCACCACCGCCCGGCCCAAGGGGGTCATGCTGACCCACCAGGCGCTGCTCACCGCCGTGCGCGAGCGCGCGCACTACATGCGCTACGGCCCGGACGACACGATGCTGGTCGTCAACCCGCTGTTCCATCTCAACGGACAGGGGTCGGTCGTGGGGTGCCTGCTGGCGCGCGCCCGGGTCGTGCTGCGCGGGAAGTTCCACGCCTCGCAGTTCTGGGAGGACGTGGAGCGCTTCGGCGTCACGACGCTCAACGGCATGCAGACGATCCCGCGCATCCTGCTGGCGCGCGAGCCGCGGCCGGGCGACAGGCAGTCCCCCCTGCGCACCGTGGTCGGCATCCTGAGCGCGGACCTGCACGAGGTGTTCGAGGAGCGCTTCGGCGTCAGGTTCGTGGAGGTCTACAGCCTGACCGAGGACCCGCTGTCGGTCATGGGGCCGCGCGACGGCCTGCCCCCGGAGTGGAGAGCGAAGCGCGGGGCGGCCGGCCTCCCTCTCGCGCCCGAGTCGCACCGGATCCGGATCGTCGACGACGACGGGCGGGACCTCCCCGCCGGCATGCGGGGCGAGATCGTCAAGCGGAGCCCGGCCATGATGCTCGGATATTTCCGGGATGCCGCGGCCACGGCGCTCGCCCTGCGCGACGGATGGCTGTACACCGGGGATTGCGGGTTCCTGGACGAGGACGGCTTCCTCCATTTCGCCGGCCGCAAGAAGGACGCCATCCGGCGCTCGGGCGAGATGATCTCGGCGGCCGAGATCGAGGAGGCGATCGCCTCCCATCCCGGGATCGCCGAGGTCGCCGTCGTCGGCGTGCCCGATCCCATCCGCAGCGAAGAGGTCAAGGCTTTCGTGGTGCTCGCCGAAGGCTACAGCGCGGACAGCCTGCCGCCGGAGCGGATCTTCGCCCACTGCGCGGAGCGGCTCGCGCCGTTCAAGGTCCCGCGCTACCTCGAGTACCGGCGCGAGCTGCCCAGGACGGCGACGCTGAAGATCCAGAAGGAGAAGCTCCGGGCTTGCGCGGCGGGCTCCGTCTTCGACCGCGAGCAGGCAGGCATCGCGCTCGGTGCGACCGCCGCGCGAGGGAGAAAGCCATGACGGCCGGCCGCGAGAGCGCTCCGATCCCCAGGCTCCCGGCGCAGGCCCACTACCCCCTGTCCGCCTCGCAGCGCGGCGCCTGGCTGCGCGAGCAGGTCTATCCCGGCAACCTGTTCTACAACGTCTTCCGGACGCTCAGGTTCGTCGGCCCCCTGGATGCCGAGCGCCTGCAGCCGGCGCTGCAGGCGCTCGTCGACCGCTACGACGTCCTGCGCGCCACGTTCACGACCCGGGCCGGCGAGCCGGTCCAGAGCTTCCCACCTCTCCGGCTCGCGCTCTCCGTGGAGGACTTCTCCGGGCTCGCGCCCGGGGAGCTGGAGGAGGCTCTCGTACGGCGCGTCCGGGAGGTGGTGAAGGCGCCTTTCGATCTCGCGACCGGACCGCTGTGCCGGTTCAGCCTGTTCCGGGTCGGCGAGGCGGACCACCGCCTGGTCGTGGCGCTGCACCACATCGTCGTCGACGGCGTGTCGGTCCTGCGCGCCGTGGCGGAGATCATGGCCTCCTACTTCGGCCGCCCGCTGCCGCCGCCGCCGATCCAGTACCAGGATTTCGCCGCCTGGCAGAACGGACGGCTGCAGGCCGGGGAGCTGGAGCCGTCGGGCCGCTATTGGCTGGAGCGGCTGGGGAGGATGCTGCCGGTCCTCAACCTCCCCGCGGATCGGGCTCGCCCGCCGGTTGCGACCTATGAAGGCGCGACTTGCATCAGGACCATCGCACCCGAGCTGACGGAGGCTCTCAAGGCCCTGCGCCAGGCGCGCTCGACCACCCTGTTCCGGACTCTTCTGGCCGCCTTCAAGGTGCTGCTGCACCGCCTGGCCGGCGAGACCGACGTCATCGTCGGCTCGCCGCTGTCCGGACGGACCCACCCCCAGCTCCAGGAGCTGATCGGCTTCTTCGTCAACACCCCTGCCCTGCGCACCGATCTCGCCGGCGATCCCACCTTCGTCGAGGTGCTGGCCCGCGTCGATGAGACGGTGGCGGGAGCCATCGCGCACCAGGACTACCCCTTCGACCGGGTGATCGAGCGCCTGAACCCGGACCGGGATCTGAACCGCCTGCCCTTTTACTCGGTGGTGTTCACGCAGGAGCCCGTGGCCCCGCCGCGCCAGGTCGGCGATCTGCTGGTGAGCCAGTCCGAGTCCTTCCTGGACATCGCGCCGTTCGACCTGACCCTGGTGGAAACGGAAAAGGATGGCGGCATCCGCCTGGGCTTCAAGTACAGCACGGACCTGTTCGACGCGGCCACGATCGAGCGCCTGGCGCAAGGCTTCGAGCGGCTGCTGGAGAGCGTGGTGGCTTCCCCGCAGGCGCGCATCGGCGAGCTGGAGATCCTGCCCGCGGCCGAGCGCGAGCAGGTGCTGGTGGAATTCAACCGCACCGGCGAGGCCGCGGCCAGCGCCCCCGGCTTCTCCGAGGCCTTCGCGCAGCAGGCGGCCGAGCGTCCCGAGGCGGTGGCCGCGGTCTGCGGCGACGAGCAGGTGAGCTACGCCGCGCTCGCCGCGCGCGCACGGCGCGTGGCGCGGTGGCTGCGCCGGCACGGAGCGGACCGAGAAGAGCGGGTGGGAGTGCTGGGCGAGCGCGGCATCGGCATGCTGGCCACGATCGCCGGCATCGTCGAGGCCGGCGCGGCCTGGGTGCCGCTGGAGCCGGCCCACCCCGACGCCCGCCTCGCCGCCATCCTGGAGAACAGCGGCCTGCGCTGCCTGGCCACCGACGCGAAGCGGGCGGCGCGGGGCCGCGAGCTGGCCGGCGTCACGGAGGCCCTCTGCTGGGACGAGCCGCTCGACGAGCCGGGCGCCGGCGAGATGGTCCCGGAGGCCGGCGGTCACGACCTGGCCAACGTGTTCTACACCTCCGGTTCCACGGGAGTCCCCAAGGGAGCGATGGTCGAGCAGGCCGGGATGCTCAATCACCTGTGGGCCAAGATCGCGCTACTCGGTCTCGGACCGCACAGCGTGGTGGTGCAGAACGCTTCCCACGGCTTCGACATCTCGGTCTGGCAGATGCTGGCGCCGCTGATGGTCGGCGGGCGCGTGCTGTTCGCCGACGACGAGACCGCGGCCGATCCGGCCCTGCTGCTGACCTGCCTGGAGCAAGGGGGGGCGACGGTGCTCGAGACCGTGCCGACGATGCTCGAGACGCTTTTGCAGGCCGCGGGCGAGCCGGTGCGGCTGGCGAAGCTGGAGTACCTGATCTCCAATGCCGAGACGCTGCCGGTCGGGCTCTGCCGCCGCTGGCTGGAACGCTTCGCCCACGTGCCGCTGATCAACACCTACGGCGCCACGGAGTGTTCCGACGACACCACCCACCAAGTGTTCCGCACGCCGCCTCCCGCGGGATCGATGCGGGTCGGGGTGGGGCGGCCCATTCCGGGCCTGCGGATCTACGTGCTGGACCGGCAGATGCGGCCGGTGCCCGTGGGCTGCCCGGGCCAGATCGCCATGGCCGGTGTCGGGGTGGGGCGCGGCTACCTGGGATCGCCGGAGAAGACGGCGGCGGCGTTCGTACCCGATCCGTTCGGCGACGGCGGCCGGCTCTACCTCAGCGGCGACCTGGGGCGGTGGACCGCCCGGGGCGAGTTGGACCTGCTCGGCAGGATGGACAGCCAGGTCAAGGTGCGCGGCCACCGCATCGAGCTGGGCGAGGTGGAGGCGGCGCTGGCCCGCCACCCGGCGGTGCGCCAGGGGGTGGTGGTGGCGCGGCCCGACGGCCAGGGCGGCAACCGGCTGATCGCCTACGTCGTGGCCGGCGGCGAGCCCACGGCCGCGGAGCTGCACGGGTTCCTGCAGCAGAGGCTGCCCCGGCCGATGCTGCCGCAGCGCTACGTGCAGCTCGCCGCCCTGCCGCTGAACCGCAACGGCAAGGTCGACCGCCAGGCGCTGCCGGAGCCCGCGGACGCGGAGCAGCGCGAGGGGTACGCGGCGCCGCGCAACGAGCTCGAAGCCGCTCTCGCCGGGATCTGGCAGAGCGTCCTCGGCGTCGAGCGCATCGGCATCCACGACGACTTCTTCGACCTCGGCGGCCACTCGCTCACGGCCATCCACCTCGCGGCGCGGCTGAGGGCCGGGCTGGGCACCGACGTCACGGTCCGCCAGCTTTTCCAGGCGCCCACGGTCGCCGCCCTCGCAGCCGGGCTGGAAAAGGACACGCGCGGTCCCCTGCCGCCGATCCCCCGCCGTCCCGACCAGCTCCGGTATCCGCTCTCCGTCGCCCAGGGCGTGCAGTGGTTCGCCGCGCAGATGATGGAGAGCGAGGCCGTGAAGCCGGCGGAGATCCTGGCTCTCGAAGGGCGGGTCGATCGTGCGGCGCTGCAGGCGGCGGTCAGCCATCTGGTAGAGCGGCACGAGGCGCTGCGCACGGCGTTTCTCGAGCACCAGGGGGAGCCGGCGCAGACGATCGAGGACGCGCGCGCGATCGCCGTGGCCGAGGACGACCTCTCGCACCTGGACGCGGCGGAGCGCAAGGTCCGTTTGCGACACCTGCTCCGTGAGGAGGCCCGGCCTTTCGATCTCTCACGGCCGCCGCTGCTGCGGGCGCGGCTCGTCCGGCTGGAGGCCGAGAGCCACCTCCTGCTCCTCAACCTCCCGCACATCGTCACGGACGGCTGGTCCGAGCAGATCCTGGTGCGCGAGCTGGCCGGCCTGTACAACGCCTTCCGGGCAGGCCTCGCTTCTCCCCTGCCCGGGCTGCCCCTGCGCTTCGTCGATTTCGCCGCCTGGCAGAACGAGCAGCTCGCGGCGCCGGCGTTCGCGGCGCAGCGGGAGCTCTGGCTGGCGCGATTCCGCGACGGGGCGCCCACCCTGCGCCTGCCGCAGGAGCCGCCGCCGCCCTCGGAGGCCGTCGCCGTCGCCACTCTGGCGCTCGCTCCCGAGCTTTCGCTGCGGATCCGGCAGCTCTCCTCCGCGCAGGGCGCGACCCTCTTCATGGTGCTCATGGCGGCCTTCAAGGCCCTCCTGGCGCGGTGGACCGGAGAGACCGACCTGGTGGTGGGATCGGTCCTCGCGGGGCGCAGCCATCCCGGTCTCGAAGGCCTGATCGGCGTGTTCATCAACACCCTGGCGCTGCGCTCGGACCTGTCGGGCAATCCCGCGTTCGCCGGCATCCTCGAGCGGGTGCGGCGGACGACGCTCGAGGCCCTCGCCCATCAGGACTATCCCTTCCACGCCTGGCTGGAGATCCTGCGGCGCGAGCGCCAGCAGAGCGGCTACTTTCCGTTCTCCGTGCTCTTCGTGCTGCACCAGAAGCCGTCGCTGACGGCGTTCGACGGCCTCGCGGCAAGCTACCTGCTGCACCATGAGGTCACTGGCGAGATCCTCGCCCCGGGAGGCCTGGCGCGCCTGGGCGCGAGCGGGCAGGCGCTGCGGCTCGACGCCATCGAGAGCGAAAACCGCCTGAACCTGATGCTGAGCGGCGGCTTCGGGCTCCTGGCCGGCGCTACGCTGGAACGGCTCCTCGAACAGCTCCGCTCGATCCTCGACCAGGTCACGCGGCATCCCGACGCGCTTCTCGCGGATCTCCTCCTCCCCGGCGAAAGCCCCAGGAGGCGCCAGGCGTTCGCCACCGTGGAGCTCGAGATGGCCGATGTGGAGGAGCTGTTCGGAGACCTCGAGGGGAACCCGCGATGATGAGCGAAGCCACTCCGATTCCACGCCTGCCGCGCCAGGGGAGCTACGAGCTGTCCGCCTACCAGCGCGGCATCTGGTCGCTGGTCCAGGCCAGCCCGGACAATCCCTTCTACAACGCCTCGCGCATCCTCAAGATGATCGGCCCGTTCGATCTCGGACGGTTCCACCGCGCCCTGGAGACCGCGATCGCCCGCCACGACATCCTGCGGGCCAGCTTCGCGTCGACGGAGCGCGGCCCGGTCCAGCGCGTCGCCTCCGCGGTGGCGATCGATCTGCCGCTCGAGGATCTCTCGGACCTGCCATCCGCCCGGCGCGAGGCGAGATTGGGCCAGTGGATCCGGGACACCGCGTGGATGCCCTTCGACCTCGAAGCGGCGCCGCTGATCCGCTGCCGGGCGTTCCGCTTCGCCGACGAGGACCACCGCCTGGTGATGACCGCCCATCACATCGTCTCGGACGGCGGCTCCGGCAGGCTGCTGATCGAAGAGCTCGCCGCGCTCTACCTGAAGCTCGGCGAGGGCGCGCCGATGCCGCCGCCGCCGGACCTCCAGTACCACGACTTCGGCCACTGGCAGAACGAGCAGCTCGCCTCGGGCGCCATGGCCGAAAGCGAGGCCTACTGGCTGCGGCGGCTCGGCGGCGAGCTCCCCGCCCTGGAGCTGCCGGCGGATCGCCAGCGGCCGCCGGTGTCCTCGTATCGCGGCGCCCAGTACCAGCGGCTCCTCTCCGCCGGGTTGACGGGGAGGCTCAAGGAGCTGCGGCGCAAGCAGGGCACGACCATCTTCCGGGTCATGCTGGCGGCGCTCGACACCTTCCTCTGCCGCCTGAGCGGCGAGACGGACGTCATCGTGGGATCGCCGGTCTCGGGACGCACGCACCCGGCGCTGCGCGACGTCCAGGGCCTCTTCGTCAACATGCTGGCGCTGCGCGCCGACCTGCGAAGCGATCCGCCGTTCGCCGAGGTCCTGGCGCAGATCAAGCGGACGAGCCGCGAGGACATCGACCACAAGGACTTCCCCTTCGACCTGCTCATCCAGCGTCTCAACCCGCGCCGCGACCCCGGACGTCCGCCGATCTTCAACGTCGTCCTGGTGATGCGCGAGCACAGCTTCGCCAGCGAGCTCGCTGCCGGCACCCTGGTGATCAGCCAGGACGAGGTGCCGCTGACCCGGGTCTCGCGTTACGACCTGACGCTGATCGTGGCCGAAACCGCGCCGGGCCTGCGCCTCACCTTCGAATACAACACCGATCTTTTCGAACCGAGCACGATGGTCCGCATGGCCGGAAATCTGGAGCAGCTCCTCGAGGGGGTGGTGCTGAGCCCCGGCGCGCCCATCTCGCGCCTGCCGCTCCTCACCGCGGCGGAGCGGGCCGCCGTCCTGCTGGAGTGGAACGACACGGAGCGCGAGCCGGCGGACGCACGGCTGCTCCACCAGCGCTTCGCGGACCAGGCGGCGGCCAGCCCCGACCGGGTGGCGGTCGTCTTCGAGACCGGGCAGCTCACCTACCGCCAGCTCAACGGCCTGGCCAACCAGTTGGCGCACTACCTCCGGAGGATGGGCGTCGGTCCGGAGGTGCTGGTGGGGATCTGTCTCGAGCGCTCGCTCGACCTCGTGGTGGGCCTGCTGGGCATCCTCAAGGCCGGCGGGGCCTACGTGCCGCTCGATCCCTCGTATCCCCGGCCGCGCCTGGAGCACATGCTGGAGGACAGCCGGGTGCCGATCGTGCTGACGCATGGCGGGCTCGCGGCCGACCTGCCGTCGCGCGGCATCCGGTGGGTGCTGCTCGACGGGGATCGGCAGGCCATCGCCCGCGAGAGCTGCCAGGACCCGGCCAGCGGAGCCGTGCCGGAGAACGCGGCCTACGTGATCTACACCTCGGGCTCGACCGGCTCGCCCAAGGGCGCGCTCAATACGCACCGCGCGATCTGCAACCGGCTGCTCTGGATGCAGGAGGCCTATTCCCTGACCGCGGCCGACCGCGTCCTCCAGAAGACCCCGATCAGCTTCGACGTTTCCGTCTGGGAGTTCTTCTGGCCGCTCCTGGCCGGAGCGTGTCTCGTGGTGGCCCGGCCGGACGTCCATCGGGAAGGCGCCGAGCTGGTACGGCTGATCGCCGGGCAGGAGATCACCACCCTCCATTTCGTCCCCTCCATGCTCCAGGCTTTCCTGGCGGAGGAAGGGGTGGAGGGGTGCCGCTGCCTGAAGCGGGTCTTCTGCAGCGGCGAAGCGCTGTCGCCCGAGCTGGAGAGGCGCTTCGCAACGCGCCTGCAGGCCGAGCTGCACAATCTCTACGGTCCCACGGAAGCCGCGGTGGACGTGACCTCCTGGGCCTGCGGACGCACGGGCGAGGAGCGCAGCGTTCCGATCGGCCGTCCGATCGCCAACCTCCAGATCGTCGTGCTCGACCGCGACGGGAATCCGGCGCCCATCGGCGTCCCCGGCGAGCTGCACATCGGCGGCCAGGGCCTCGCGCGGGGTTATTTCGGCCGGCCCGGCCTGACCGCCGCGAGCTTCGTCCCCCATCCCCATGCGGGCGAGCCGGGGGCGCGCCTCTACCGGACAGGCGACCTGGCGCGCTACCGTCCGGACGGCAATCTCGAATACATCGGCCGCCTCGATCATCAGGTCAAGATCCGCGGCGTCCGCATCGAGCTGGGGGAGATCGAGACGGCGCTGCAACGACACCCGGCGGTCAAGGAGGCGGTCGCCGTGGTGCGGGAAAACCCGGCGGGCGACCGGCATCTCGTGGCCTGCGTGGTGCCGCGGCGGGAGCCCCCGCCGACCGCGGCGGAGCTGCGCGGCTTTCTCGCCGCCAGGCTGCCCGCGGTCATGGTGCCCGCGTTCTTCGTCATGCTGGACGCCATCGCGTTGACGCCCAGCGGCAAGGTGGACCGGGCATCCCTGATGGCCGCCAGCGCGCGGGCCCGCGCGCCGGAATCGGTTTACGTGGCGCCGCGCGACCCGCTGGAATGGGAGCTGACCGGGCTCTGGGAAGAGCTGCTTGGAGCCCAGGGGATCGGCGTGCTCGACAACTTCTTCGACATCGGCGGCCACTCCCTCCTCGCTGTCTCGCTCGCCGCCGGGATCCATCGGCGCTTCGGCATCGCGGTGCCCGCCGCCGCCGTCCTGCAAGCCCCGACGATCGCCGATCTGAGCGTCCTGCTGAGAGCCCGCGGTCACGCCGGCCGCACCGCCGCCCGGTCCGGAAACCTCGTTCCGATCCGCTCCGGCGCCCCGTCGCAGCCTCCTCTCCTCCTGGTGCATGCCCACCGCGGCGGTGTCTTCGTCTATCACGCCCTGGCGCGAGCCCTGGGCGGAAGCTACCCGATCTACGGTCTGCAGGCGTCTGGCCTGGACGAAGGCGAGGAACCGCTCGATTCGGTCCCGGCCATGGCGGCCCGCTACGTCGATCAGATCCGGGCGCTGCAGCCGCGAGGGCCGTACCGGCTGGTTGGATGGTCTTTCGGGGGCCTCGTGGCGTATGAGATGGCGCGGCAGCTCGAAAGCGGCGGCGAGCAGGTGGCGATCCTCGCCCTGATCGACTGCAGCCCTCCCGGGGACATCGCTTCCGCGGCGCTGGCGGGGGACTCCCTGCCGCACATCGGCCGCGCCTTCTTCGGGCTCGAGGACGAAGCCCTGGCGGGGCTGGACGAGAGCCGGAGCCTGCAAGTGCTCCTCGCCCGCGGCCGGGACCGGAACCTCCTTCCTGCCGGCATGACGGCCGAGTCGCTGGGCCGCCTCATCCGGGTCGTGAGGGCCCACACCCAGGCGCTCTCGACCTATCTGCCCACCGACGGGATCCGGGCTGACATCTGCCTGCTGCTCGCCGCGACGGCCTCGCAGGTGCGCGACCCCGGCGCCTGGCGCGGCAGGACGAGCGGAGCCTACTCGGTCGTGACGGTTCCGGGCGCGCACCACGAGATGGTGTTTCCGCCCGCTGTCGGGGAGCTGGCCGCGGCGTTGCACCTCAGCCTGGCCGGCGGCGCGGCATAGCGCCGCCGAGCCCATCGACCGCCGAGCCTCACTCGTAGCGCAGCGCGGACAACGGATCCAATTGCGCGGCACGGCGGGCGGGAAGGTAGCTGGCCAGCAGCGCGACCATCCCGAGCAGGCTGCAAGCTGCCAAGAGGCTGACCAGGTCGGTAGGGCTCACGCCGACCAGGATGCCCGCCATGGCGCGAGTCAGTGCCAGGGCGCCGGCCAACCCGATCCCGAGCCCGATCAGAGCCAGCCACATCCCCTGCCGGATGATGAGGCCCAGCACGTCGTTGCGCTGGGCTCCCAGCGCCATG
>JBJMGZ010000043.1:0-2667 GCA_045807605.1 Thermoanaerobaculia bacterium
TCCGAAGATAGCGCTTCTGGCGCCGCAATCGTTGGCGCTGTAGGAAGACTGGTCGGCAGCAGGGTGGGATAGATGGGGACCAGGACGCCGCCGCAGCAGAGCGTGGCGAAGTCGACCGTGGGCCAGTGCGGACCGTTCTCGGCCATGAGGGCGACGCGGTCTCCCGGCTGGACGCCGAGCTCCTCGAGGGCCTTGGCCAGGCGCCGGACGCGGTCCACGAGCTCCGCGGTGGAGACGGGCTGGTACTTCCCGCCGACCTTGTACAGAAGGCATTCGGTCTTGTTGTAGCCCGCGGCCTTCAGGAACAGCTCAGACAGGGTGGTGACGGACATCGCGCCCTCCTGGCGTAGTTAGGAGCCGCATTGTATCGCGGCGCTCCGCGCAAGGCCCCGCCCTGCGGGGCAGCTTTGCAATTCGAGTCTGAAGCGATATCGTGTCGCGGGAAAGGGTAATTCGGCAATGGAAAAGGGGAAAAGAAGGCCACCCTGGCCTCTGGGGGAGCACCTCCTGAGCAAGAGCTTCGAGCTTGCGTTCGAGGATCCCGCGACGGCGATCCGCTTCGCGAAGCTCGGCCTGGGGCTGGCCTCCCTGCTCGAAGGAGGGTACGACCCGTTCTCCCCTCCGGTGAAGCCGAAGCGCAGCGGCAAGAGAGGCAAGGCGAGGAAGAGACGCTCTTGACGCCGTTCCCACGGGGCTGTATCCTCCCCTCCCGCTCGGCACCCGCCCGGTGTCCGCAGATTCATGCCTCCGTCGGGGCGTAGCTCAGCTTGGTAGAGCGCACGGTTCGGGACCGTGAGGCCGGAGGTTCAAATCCTCTCGCCCCGACCATTCAACTCTTCAGGTGCCTGGCCAGAAAAGCCCTGGTGCGCTCCCACGAATCCTTCGCCGCGGCCTCGTTGTAGTTGCCCCCCGAGGGGTTTGCGAAGGCGTGGTCCGCGTCGTCATAGACGTGGACCTCCACCGGCTTGCCCAGCTCCTTCATCGCCGCCTCGAACTCGCGCACGGTCGCGACCGGCATGCTCTTGTCCTTGCCGCCGAAGAAGGCCAGCACCGGCATGGCCAGCGGCTTGAGCTTCGCCTTGTCGGTCTCCAGGTGGCCGTAGTAGATGACGGTGGCGTCGATCCTGTCCGGCAGCATCAGGGCCGTGGCGAGCGACCAGCCGCCGCCGAAGCACCAGCCGATCACTCCGATCTTCGGCGCCTTCTGCTTCGTCTCCAGGTAGGCATAGGCCTGGCGGAGGTTCTCCTCCCCGGCGGCGCGGTTCTGCATCGTGGCCTGCATCAGCTTCTGCGCCTGCCCCGGATCGCTCGCCACCTGGCCGCCGTAGAGGTCCACCGCCAGGGCCGTGTACCCCTCGCCCGCGAGGCGCTTCGCCATCTGGCGGATGTTGTCGTTCAAACCCCACCACTCCTGGATGACGATGATGCCGGGCAGCGGACCTGGCGCCGCTTTGGGCTTCGCCAGGAAGCCGCGCACGGGTTTGCCGCCGACCTCGGCGTAGACCACCTCCTCGCCCGTCACCTCCTGGGCCGGCGGAGTCATGGCCGCCTGCGAGGCGACCGGCTTGTCGTGCTGGTGCTCCTGGGCCATCCGGTCGAGATCGGACTTCTCATCTCCCGCGTGGCCACAGGCGGGGAGCAGAAGAGCCAGGAGGATTGTCAGAAATTTCCGGTTCATGCTGGTACTCCTTTCCGGGTCGGAGTGACTGCGCGAACCGTGCCACCGCGACACCGCGGCAGGACGGCTCGTATATGCTCTCAGGCGCATCGGAGGCCGTCATGAAGATCTTCCTGAAATCCCTGGCCGCCCTGCTCTTCCTGGCGCTCTCGATCTGGGCGATCCGCTCCGACTCGGTGGCGGAGCGCGGCAGCGTGGTCAGCGCGGAACCGCTCCCCGGCCGGTCCGGAAGCGCCGATTGGCGGCGGGATCCGCTCTGGGACGACGGCAAGGCGGAATTCTGCGCCTATGACGTGGTCTGGGCCCGCTACGGCCATCATTACCCCGGCCGCGCGCTGCTGGTCCTGGTCAAGGAGCCCTGGAACGACAAGCTGGACGTGAAAGCCGACGATCCGGCCGCCGCGGCCTTCGAGGTCCTCAAGCTCAACCACGTCCGGGACGTGCCCACGGGCATCTACACCTACCACCAGATGGCGAGCGTCTATCTCCGGCGCGACACCGGCGGGCTGCGCAAGCTCGCGGCCACCAGCTCGGAAGCCTGCGGCGTCTCGACCGCCGAGGTGGCCCGCGGCCGGCTGGAGACGCGCTCCTACTTCGACGGCCAGGGGGACCGCTCCCTGCCGTACCCGGACGGCGCCGTCCCCGAGGACGGCCTGCCCGCGGTCCTGCGCGATTTCGTGGCCGGGGAGACCCCGGCGACGCTCCGCGTGTTCCCCTCGCTGATGCAGTCCCGCTTCCCGGAGCTGGCGGCGGCGGAATGGAAGGTGGAGAAGAAGGCCGTGGAGGAGGGGGTGCGGATCCAGCTCCAGCGGGAGGGGAGCTCGCTCGCCTACACCTTCGAGAGCCAGCCGCCCCATCGCCTGCTGCGCTTCGAGACCGGCGACGGCACCGTCTACCGGATGAAGAAGTGCGAGCGCCTCGCCTACTGGCAGATGCACGACCCGGGCGACGAGGCGTGGTGGCAATAGAAGAGAGACGCCCCACGGGGC
>JBJMGZ010000044.1:0-5055 GCA_045807605.1 Thermoanaerobaculia bacterium
GATGGAGATCGGGCGCCGGGGGCGCCCGGCCTCGACCCGCCGGATCTCCTTGAGCACCGCGGCCGAGGGCAGGAAGCCGATCTCGTGCTCTTCGACCAGGAACACGGTGGCCCCTGCCTTGGACCGGATCGGCAGGGCGGCGAAGGGAACGTACTGGAGCGCTCCATCGGACACGATGATCAACCGCCGGTCGGCGATCTCGGCGAGGGCCGGGCCGAGCACCTCCTGCGAGAGGAGCCGCAGGTCGTCGCGCTGGCCCGCGACATCCCGCTCGGCCGGATTCTTCAGGTGCTCGTGCAGGCTGCGGGCGCGCTCCGCGATCGCCCGGCGGCCAGGCAGCTCGTAGGCCTTGAGCGATGCCGAGCTGACCACCCAGAGGTAGCTCCGGGGCTCGCCGAGGAGGTACTCGAGCAGGACGGTCTGCGGGTCCAGCAGCGCCTGGATCTGGCTGACTGCGAGCGATGGCTTTTTCAGGCTCTCATAGCTGCTGCCTTTCGTGAGGAGTGCCTCAACGATCTGGTGATCGGTCGTGAGCGCTTCGATTTCCTTCTCCAGGGCTGCGCTGCGGGTCTGGGAGGCGTCGTCGTCGCCGAGGGTCAGGCGGAGCGCCGCCTTGGCGTTCAGCTCCTGACGGAGGCGAAGCTCCCGCTCCATCAACTTGGGGTCGCCCTCCCGCGTGTCGACCTGGGCGTGGGCCAGCACGTCCAGGAGACCCCGCGCCCGGGACTGCTCCGCGAGCTCGAAGGCCCTTGCGTCCAGGCCCGCCTTCGGATCGGCGCGGTGGAGCTGCATCAAGACGTCGACGTACCTCTCGTAGGTTGCCCGGACCGTCGAAAAATGCTGGGCTCGCAAGCTGTCCCCACCGACCTCGGAGCGGAAATCTTCCATCAGGTTCAGAGCGGCTTCCAGACGCTTGCGGGCAGCCGGAAGGTCTCCTGCCAGGTGCTCCAGCCGTCCCTGCTCCGCGAGCGTGACCGCTTGCGCAGCGATATCGCCCAGCGATTCGGAATCCTTTCGGGCCTCCTCATAAGCCTGGCGGGCCTCATCCGTCCGTCCCTGGGCTGTGAGGGCGCGCCCCAGTCCCTGGCGGGCGGCCGCGGCGCGGCTCCTGTAGCCCAGCGATTCATAGATCGAGAGGGATTCCCGCAGGCTCTTCTCGGCCTCCACCGCCTTGCCGGTCTCCAGGAGGAGGAGCCCCTGGGCGCGAAGCGACTCCGCCTCTCCAGCCCGATATCTGGCGCCGCGCTGGAGCTTCAAGGCTCTGTCGTTCAGCGCGGAAGCCTCCTTGACGTCGCCAAGCTCTTCCGCGATGCGGCTGAGGCTGATCAAGGCCATGGCTTCGTAGCGCGGATCGTGTTGCAGGGGCAAGGACTGCTCCAGCAGCTCGCGCGCCTCTTCCAGGGCACCAAGCTGGAAGAGGAGATTCCCCAGGCTGATGAGCGCGAGGGCTTCGCCCTCCGTGACGTTCTGGGCGTGGAAGATTTCCCGTGCTTTGGCGTAATGCTCCAACGCATCGTGAGGCATCCCCAGATCCCGATAGAGCGAGCCGAGGTTGGAGAGGGTCTGGGCCTCGTAGGTGAGCCGGCGGGTGGAGCGGGCGAGCTCCAGGGCCATCCTGAGATCGTCCAGGGCCTGGAGAGGCTGCCCCACCTGGAAGCGCACCTTCCCCAGACAGTTGAGAGCCTGGGATTCCTGAGCCCGGTCAGCAGTCTCCCGGCTGAGCTTGAGGCCAAGCTCGCAGGCCGTCACGGCAGCGCTGGAATCTCCAAAGCTCTGGTGCACGTCCCCGAGGATCATGGATACCATGGCGGCGCTGTCGAGCCTGTGGAGCTCTTGCCATAGACCGAACGATTCCTGCAGGGCTTCGAGCGCGCGCTGGCCGTCGCCGAGCAAGCTGAGGGTCCTTCCCCTCTTGTCGAGGGTCTCGGCCAAGCCCTCCCGATCGTTCAGCTCGCGTTGGAGGGACAGTGCCTCTTCGTATGCCGCGAGGGCGTCCGGCCTCTGGCCGGAAGCTTCCAGGGCCTTGCCGAGCCGGGTGAGAGCGCGCCCTTCCTGGAGACGGTCGCGCAGCGCTCGCCACTTTTCCGGGGCGAGCCGTGCGGCTTCGAGGCTCCGCACCGCCTCCAGATCGGTCCGCTCCGCCTCCACCCGCAGACGGTCGTCCGGTCCGGCCTCGTGGAGCGCCGCCAGGGCCAGCTTGTAATTGCCGATGTCCCCGGGATAGGAGGTACGGACCTCGATCTGATAATCGCCCGTCTCCTCGGCGACGAGCGAGACGCTCTCGGTGGAAAAACGGCCGGTGGGGGAGTCCACCTCGACGATCTCGGCCCCGGACGGTCCCCGTACCACGGTCTCCACGTCGAGACCCTGCTGCACGACCTCCAGCCGGGCGTAGTCGCCCGCGTCCAGGGCCAGGTTGTAGAGGTGGGTCTCGCCCGAGCTCAGGGTGCGCGTGTACGGAGCATCCGCCTGGATGCGCAGTGGCGGCTCCGCACCCGGACCAATGCCGGCACCGGCGAGCCCCAGCACAAGCCAGGGCAGGCTCCATCCCCTCATCCCTGGTAACACCCCCAAACAAAGCGTTCCCCAAACAAGATTGATGCAGGACGGCCTGCAATTGCAAGCGGATTCCCGGGCGGAGCATTACAATCCCTTCATGCGGATGCCGTTCCCTGTCCCGGCCCTCGTCGTCCTCCTCCTCTCCGCAGCCCCGGCCGGAGCCGCCATCCCGAACCCCGAGCCGGAGGACATCGATTACATCGCCGAGCACCTGCCCGAGAGCGGCATGGACGCCCGCTTCCTGGCCCTCCCCTGGCCCGCGGACCGCCTGCAAGCCGGCCGCGTGCAGACCACGGTCGAGGCGGGCTACGCCGAGACCGCCGCGAGCCTCCTGAAGCTCGACGGCCCGATGCTCGCCGCCTCCGTGGCGTACCCGTTCCGCGACGGCCGGGCGGTCGAGGGGATGGTCTTCTACGACGCCCTGACGATCTCCGGCGGGCGGGGGAGGGAGGTGCTCAACCCGACCTTCGCGAGGCCGCCGCTCGACCTTCCCGAGCACGCCGACTTCTCGAACCCGCGCGGGGACTATCTCTACTCTGGAGCCGGCATCGGCTTCCTCTGGCAGCGATCTGCCGCCGGAGCCGCCGCCGGCGAGGACCGCTGGTGGACCTTCGCCGCCGGAGCGCTCTGGACCCGCCTGGAGCTGGATGGTTTCGAGGTGGACTACGAGGTGGCGACGGGCGCGAGCGCCGGGGCGCGGGGCGTCCTCGATCACAGCAGCACGAACGACTACGCCACTCCTTTCTTGGGCCTCCAGTTGACGCAGCCGCTGGGGGAGCGGTTCTCGATCTCGCCGCGCGCCATGGCCGTCGCGCCGCTGCCCAAGGGGGACTTCACCGGCCGGATCACCGGCCCCGGCTTCGACCTGGGAGGAGCCGGCGCCACGAGCGGCCGGGGCACGCAGATCGGCGACCCCTTCGTGGCCCTGGGCCTGGAGATCCTGCACCGGCCCACGGGCCTGGGGATCGATCTCGGCGGCGCGCTCTACTTCGCCGGCGCCGAGGGGATCGTCCACAAAGGGGTGAGCCGGGCGCTGTCGCTCCAGGTGACCTGGCACCGATAAAGCCCGGAGCCCTCACGCCCCCACCGGCATCTCTTTCTCCTGGGGCGCCTCCTTGGGCACCGGGTTCTCGATCGCCACGGCCAGGCCGCCGTCCTTCACGTCCACCCGCAGCAGCGCGCCGTCCTGCACCTCGCCGGCCACGAGGGCGCGGCCGATGCGGCTCTCCAGCTCGTGCTGGAGGTAGCGCTTGAGCGGCCGGGCGCCGTAGACCGGGTCGAAGCCCTGCCGCGCCACGAGCTCCTTGGCGGCCTCGCTCAGCTCCAGGCGCACGCCGCGGTCGGCGAGACGCCGGCGCAGGTCCTCGGTCTGCAGGTCGACGATCTTCTTGATCTCGTCGAGCCGCAGCGGCCGGAAGAGCACGATGTCGTCCACCCGGTTCAGGAACTCGGGCCGGAAGTGCGTGCGCAGCTCGCGCATTACCGCATTCCTCGCTCCCTCGGTGATCTCACCCGTAGGCATCACCCCTTCCAGCAGATGGGGAGAGCCGATGTTCGAAGTCATGATGATCACGGTGTTCTTGAAGTCCACCGTGCGCCCCTGCGCGTCCGTCACCCGGCCGTCGTCGAGGATCTGGAGGAGCACGTTGAACACGTCGTGATGCGCCTTCTCGATCTCGTCGAAGAGGAGGACCGAGTAGGGCTTTCTCCGCACCGCCTCGGTGAGCTGGCCGCCCTCCTCGTAACCCACGTAGCCGGGCGGCGCGCCGATGAGCCGCGACACGTTGTGGCGCTCCATGTACTCGCTCATGTCGATGCGGACGATGTTCTCCTCGCTGTCGAAGAGCGTCTGCGCGAGCGTCTTCGCGAGCTCGGTCTTGCCCACGCCAGTCGGGCCCAGGAAGATGAACGAGCCGATCGGCCGCCGCGGGTCCTTGATGCCGGCGCGGGCGCGGATCACCGCGTCGGCCACCAGCTTCACCGCCTCGTCCTGGCCGACTACACGCGCATGAAGGATGTCCTCCATGCGCAGCAGCTTGTCGCGCTCGCCCTCGACGAGACGGGTCACGGGAATGCCGGTCCAGCGCGAGACGATCTCCGCCACCTCCTCCTCGGTGACCTCCTCGCGCAGCAGGTGCCCGCCGCTCTTCTGCTTGTCCTCGAGCTGGGTCTCGCGCTCCCGGAGCTGCGCCTCCAACTGGGGCAGACGGCCGTAGCGCAGCTCGGCGCCGCGGTTCAGGTCATACGCCCGCTCGGCCTCCTCGATCTCGCGCAGCACCTGCTCCCGCTCGCCGCGGAGCTTGCGGATCTCCTCGATGGCCGCCTTCTCGGCCTCCCACTGGGCGCGCATGGAGTCGGCCTTGGCTTTCAGGTCCGCCAGCTCGCGCCGCAGGTCCTCCAGGCGGTCCTGGCTGACTTTGTCCTTTTCCTTTTTGAGCGCCGCTTCCTCGATCTCGAGCTGCATGACGCGGCGGGTCACCTCGTCGAGCTCCTGCG
>JBJMGZ010000045.1:0-3234 GCA_045807605.1 Thermoanaerobaculia bacterium
GAGAAGATGCGGGAGATGTGTGTAAGAGGATGGGCTCACGCCCCGGGCTACACGCTGTCGTCCTAGCGGGGCTTTCCGGATCCGGTCCCTGGTTCAAGCCACGGATGGCGATGCCGTCGGATCTCGCGCTCCCCCCTCTCCCGGGGGTCCGGGTGTGCGGCCGGGAGAGGGGCTGGGGGTGAGGGCTCAGGCCCGCCGCCGGTGGGTCGTGCTCCCCACCCAGAGGGTGAGCAGCGCGGCGATCGCGGCCCATTGCAGGCCGCCGGCCACCAGGCTCCAGCCGAGCATGGCGTCCCCTTCGAGGTCGAGGTAGGTGAGGGAGACGGGGAAGTCGATCCAGGTGAGCACGTTCGCCCTGCCGAAGTAGCCCCAGGAGCCCCAGACGAAGAGCACCGTCGCCGTGTGCAGGATCACCCCGACGATGACCGCCGCCAGCACGGCCCGGCGCGACGGCTTCATGACGCCTCCAAGGCGACCCGGAAGCCGTAGTCGGAGTAGCGCATGTGGGGCGGGATCGCCGAGCGCGCGGCGCAGCGGCTCACCTTGATCTGGTGCCGCCACGAGCCGCCCCGGGAGGAGCGCCGGGTGCCGAAGTCCGGCCCGCGCGGGTCGTCCACCGGGGAGACGTCGTAGTAGCGCGGGTCGTACCAGTCCGAGCACCACTCGTGGACGTTCTCGCCCAGGCCGAGCAGGCCCAGCGGATGGAGCGAGGGGTAGGCGTCGACCGGCTCGGGACCCTCCTTCCAGCGGCGGTCGTAGTCGGGGAGCGACTCGGGCGGATCGTCCCCCCAGGGGTAGAGGACGTCGCGGTCGAGCTTCGCGGCCCGTTCCCACTCGGCTTCGGTGGGGAGGCGCACGCCGAGCCAGCGGCAATAGGCCAGGGCATCCTCCCAGGAGGGGCCGACCGCGGGCATGCGCGGGTGGGCGAAGGCGGGATCGTGCCAGAATCGCGGCGCGGCGTGGCCGGTCGCGTCGAGGAAGCGCTGGTACTCCTCCCGGGTCACCTGGGTCCGCGCCAGCCGGAACGGCCGCACGCGCACCTCGTGCCGCGGATTCTCGTTGTCCCGCGGCCCGCCGCCCATCCGGAAGGCGCCGCCGGGGATGGCAATCCAGTCGAGGCGCCAGTCGAGGCGCCAGTCGAGTCCCATGGGTGTAGCATACCGCTGCCCCGGCGCGGCGGGAGGACGGATGCCCTGGTACAAGGACTGGTTCGGCGAGGAGTACATCGAGCTCTACTCCCACCGGGACGAGTCGGAGGCCGAGGAGCACGTCGATTTCGTGGAGCGCGGGCTGGGTGGCGGTGGTCCCAAACCGCGGGCGGTGCTCGACCTCGCCTGCGGGTCGGGCCGGCACACCGCGGCGCTCCGGCGGCGCGGCTACCGTACGCTGGGCGTGGACCTGTCGCTCACGCTGCTCGCCCGCATGAGGGAGCGCGGCCTGCCGCCGGTCGCGGGCGACATGCGCGGCCTGCCGTTCGTGGACGGGAGCTTCGACTGGGTCCTGAACTTCTTCACGTCCTTCGGCTACTTCGAGCGCGAGCGGGAGAACTTCCGGGTGCTGGAGGAGATCGTCCGCATCCTGGTGCCGGGCGGGCGCTTCCTGATCGATCTCCTGAACCCCGGGCCCGTGCTCGCCGGCCTGAAGGCCCGGGACGTCGAGGAGATGGAGGGCGGGCGCGCCGTGATCGAGCGCTGGTACGATCCCGTTGTCCAGAGGGTCAACAAGAGCATCTCGATCGAAACCCCCGGCGCCCGCGCGCGTACCTTCCGCGAGAGCGTGCGGCTCTACCGGCCCGACGAGGTGACCATCGGCCTGCGCTGGGCGGGGCTGGAGGTCGACGGCCTCTACGGCAACTTTCAAGGAGATTCCTACGAGCGTGACAGCGAACGCCTCATCCTCCTCGGTCACAAGCCGGCCTGAGATGCGGGTGGATCTCGCCGCGGCCGGGCTGCTGCCGGCCCTGCCGTCCGCCTACCTCGCCGGCCGCGACCTGGACCTCCTCGCGCCGCTGCGCTTCCTGGCGCCGGACCGGATGCCATCTGGCCCCGCCTTACCTGGCGCCCGGCGCGAGTTGGCGGAGGCTCTCGCCATCGCCAACCGGGGGTACGGCAACCCGCGGGCCGACGAGCTCAGCCGCAAGCTCGCCGATCCCGCCACCCGGGTCGTCGTGACCGGGCAGCAGCCGGGCCTCCTCGGCGGACCGCTCTATGCCTTCTCGAAGATGGTGGCCGCCGCCCGCTGGGCCGCCGCTCTCGAGGCCGAGGGCGAGAGCGCGGTGGCCGTGTTCTGGGTCGCGACCGAGGACCACGACTGGGCCGAGGTCTCCACCGCCACCGTGCTCACCCCGGACGGGCCGCGCGCCTTCGACCTCGGTCCCGATCCGGAGCCGCTCACGCCGGTCGGCATGCGCGCGCTCGGTCCGGCCATGGACGGCGTGCTCCAGGGGATCGCCGAGGCCGTGCCGGGAGACCGCTATGCCGAGTGGGTGCGGACGATCGGCCAGTGGTACCGGCCCGACGCCCGCTTCGGCGAGGCGTTCTGCCGGCTCATGGCCCACCTGCTCGGACCCCGCTGCCCCCTCCTCCTCGACGCCATGAGCCCTGCCCTCAAGTCCGCCCAGCGGCCCTGGCTGAAACGCCTGGTCGAGCGGCGCAAGGAAGTGGAGCAGGCGCTGGAGCGCCGGGATGCGGAGATCGAGCGCCGCGGCTACACCCTCCAGGTCAGCCCGCAGCGCGGCACGAGCCCGCTGTTTCTTCTCTCCCGCGGCGAGCGCCGGCGGATCGAGTGGCGGGGGGAGGATGGCTATGGTCTTCGGGGAAGGGAAGACGGAGGGGACGCCAAAGACCTCCTCCAGATTGCGGATGAGAACCCGGGCGTTCTCTCCCCCGGGGTGCTGGCCCGGCCCGCGATCCAGGACGCGGTGCTCGGCACCTTCCTCCATCTCCTCGGCCCGGGCGAGCTCTCCTACATCGGCCAGTCGGCCGCGGTGCACGAGGTGCTGGAGGTGGAGTCCCCCTGGGTGGCTCTCCGTCCCCAGGCCCTGGTCGTCGAGCCCAAGCAGATGGACCGGCTCGGTGAAATCGGTCTCCCGCTCGCGACGCTGATGGGAAGCCGGCAGGACCTCGACCGGGCTCTCGCCGCGTTGGAAGGAGACGCCGGCATCGAGCCCGTGCGCCGCAAGATCGAGGAGGCTCTGGCCGAGCTGCAGCCCGCGGATCCCAACCTCGAGCGTCC
>JBJMGZ010000046.1:0-6276 GCA_045807605.1 Thermoanaerobaculia bacterium
GTGGCCGGCGCGGTGTCGAGCTGGCGCCCGCCATGGTTCGACACCACGATGCCTGCGCCCGCCTCGGCCGCGCGCAAGGCATCGTCGGGCCGGCCGATCCCCTTGACGAGGATCGGCAGCTCGGGATCGAGCGCAGCCGAACAAGTGTCTGGCAGTGCGACACGAAGGGAGGTCTGATGTGAGCTGAATTTCCAGATTACAGAGAGACCTCCTGGGTCTCGAAGGCCAGCGGGTGGAAGTCCCGCCCGGGGAATTGTCGGTTCGCCCGGTAGCCACTGGAGCAGTCGAGGCGAGCAATCGTCCGGCTGAAGCCTCTGGGGAAGTCCTCGGTGCAACCGAGGCGCAAATGCGCAGGCCGGAATGCACGTAAACCCTGAGCAGGCCTCGATAGTTTCTCGCTGGCGCCGGGTGCGGGAAATCCGCACGCCCAGTTCGATGAGCGGCGGTGGGAAACGGAGCCATGGTCGGGAGATTGAGGCACTCGCGCACGAAAGGGCGAGAAACAGATGGGCCTGACCTACAGCCACCGCGCCCGCCGCCGACTCTACCCTCCTCCCGGCTCTAGTACCCCATCGTCGTCTCGCTCATGAACGTGGTCGTGGGCGCGCTCTTCCTGCGCGAGACCAAGGACCGATCGATCCACGAGTGAGGGGCTTACGCAGCCTCCACTGCAGCGTAGACTTTGCCCCTCTTGGTCAGCCAGGCCAAGTCACCCCGCTCGGCGTGCTCCTTGATCTCCCGAAGGAGTTGAACGGTTTCCGACTCGTAGCACGGCTCGCTCGAGTCATCGACCGGAATGACCATCTCGACCTCGACCGCAATCACATACTTTTCGGCCTGAATCAGTCGGGTCCGCTTGATTCGCTGTCCGGGAATTCGCATCGCTAACCTCTGTCAAAGTAGTGAACGGTCACAAGCTTGGCGATCCCACTCTGACGCAAATGAGACCAAACAGCTTTGAAGTCGGTACCGTCCGGCAAGGACTCGCGCACCTCCACGGCCGGGTTGGGCATTGCATCCGGCCGCTCGGCGATCAGTTCACCGTCCTTCAGCCCTGCGACCACCTGCCATTCCATAATACTACGCTCTTCCAATCGCTCGGAAGCATGTTGCCCGACGACGTACTTTTCCTCGGCAACGAGTTGCCGAATGGTGTCGAAAAGTCGGCCCATTCGCGACCTCCCTCCGGCCGGCCTACCTCCCGCGCACCAGGTCGCGGGTGATGTCCGCGATCGTGGGGGCGCCGGCCAGGGCCATCGCGAGATCGAGCTCGCCGCGCAGGAGGCTCAGGACCTTCGCCGCCCCGCCTTCCCCGCCGGCGGCGAGGCCCCACAGGACAGGCCGGCCCACGAGCACCGCCTTCGCGCCCAGGGCGAGAGCTTTCAGGACGTCCGTACCCCGCCGCACGCCGCCATCCATCAGAACTTCGACCGCGTGGCTGGCCAGGGCGTCCACGATCTCCGGCAGGACGTCGACGGTGGCCGGCGCGGTGTCGAGCTGGCGCCCGCCGTGGTTCGACACCACCACGCCGGCGGCGCCCGCCTCGGCCGCGCGCACCGCGTCGTCGGGCCGGACGATCCCCTTCACGAGGATCGGCAGCTCGGTGATCGAGCGCAGCCAGGCCACATCCTTCCAGGTCAGAGAAGGGTCCAGGAAGGACGTGACATACGCCGCGAGGCCCGAGTCCGCCAAGGCCGGAGGCACCTTGCCGTAACCCTCCGGCAGCAGGTTGGCCACCGAAAGACCCGGAGGCAGGCTGAAGCGGTTGCGGACGTCCCGCTCCCGGCGCCCCAGGAGAGGAGCGTCCACGGTGAGCACGAGCGCCCGGCAGCCGGCGGCCTCGGCCCGCCGCACCAGCCCTTCCGTGGCCTTCCGGTCGCGGTACACGTAGAGCTGGAACCAGACGGGGCCGGAGGCGGCGGACACCACCGCTTCGATGGGCGACGTGGAGAGGGTGGAGAGGATCATGACCGTCCCTGCCGCTCCGGCGGCGCGGGCGGTGGCCAGCTCGCCCTCGGGAGTCGCGAGCCGGTGGAAGGCGGTGGGGGCGACCAGGACCGGCATCGCGACCGGCTGGCCGAGGACCGATGCCGTCAGGTCCCGGCGGGAAACGTCCACCAGGACCCGATAGGCGAGGGAGAGGCGATCCCACGCCGCGCGGTTCTCGCGCAGCGTGACCTCGTCCTGGGCGCCGCCCGCGTAGTAGTCGTAAGCCTCCCGGGAGAGCGCCTCGCGGGCGAGCGCTTCGAAATCGGCGACGTTGACCGGTTCTTGGGGCATGCCGCGATCCTAGCGCGGCGCACGGCAGCCCGTCAGCGCCGTCAGCGAATATAGCCCAGCGAGCGGAGGTGCTCCTCGGTCGTGGAGTCGAGGGCGACGGCCGGCGGAACGCCGGCGGCGGCGCCTCCAGCCAGAATCCAGCGCCGCAGCTGCGCCTCCAGGAGGACGGCCACCTTCGGCCGCTCGTCGATGAGGTTCCTCGTCTCGCCCGGGTCCGCGTCGAGGTCGTAGAGCTCGAATTCGCGGCCACGCATGATCCGCCGGTCCTCCCGGTCCGGCACCCAGATGAGCTTGTAGCGCTCCGTCGTGATGGACCGCTGGTAATCCTTGGCGTAGCCCGATTCCGTGAAGGCGTAGGCCCATCGCGCGCCGCCCACGCGGTCCTCTTCGAGGAGGCGCCGGAGGCTCTTGCCCTCCGCCTGGGGAGCGGCCGGCAGACCGGTCAGGTCGAGCAGCGTCGGGAGCACGTCGATCAGCTCGACCGGCGAGCGCACGACCCGGCCCGGAGCCCCGGTGCCCGGACCGCGCAGGATCAGCGGGACCCGCACGCAGTCCTCGTACGGCAGCCGCCCGTGCTCGAAGAAGTAGTTGTGGTCCCCCAGGCTCTCGCCATGATCGGCCGTGAGGACGACGAGGGTCTCCCCGGCGAGCCCCCGCTCCTCCAGGTCCTTGAGGAGGAGCCCCACCTGCTCGTCCACGTACCGGATCTCGGCGTCGTACTGCGCCACGTAGTAGGCGATCCGGTCCTCCCTCCCCAGGTTCGAGCGCGCGGGGATCCCGCCGACGTCGTCCTCGACGGCGTCGTTCAACG
Organism: Thermoanaerobaculia bacterium; assembly: GCA_045807605.1. Taxonomy (GTDB): domain Bacteria; phylum Acidobacteriota; class Thermoanaerobaculia; order Multivoradales; family UBA5704; genus DATMER01. Next base: position 3,092 of record JBJMGZ010000046.1, read on the forward strand.
GGGCGCGCCGGGCCGGATCGAAGTGCCGGTCGCCCACGAACATCTCGTTGAAACGCGGCGGCGGCTCGTAGCGCGCGTGCGGGTCGAGATAGTGAAGCCAGAGGAAGAACGGACGGCGGCGCGAGGCCCGCTCCAAGAGGTCGAGGCCATGGCGGGTGACCAGCTCGGTCCGCAGCCGGTGGTCCTGGCCCTCGAGCCAGATCTCGACGTACTTGTCGAAGCCCTGGTCGAAGTTGAAGAGCCGGGAGAGGTTGACGTTGGCCACCGCGGCCGAGGTGTCGTAGCGGCCGGCCTTGAGGAGCTCGGCGAGCAGGAGGAAACGGTCGGGCATGCGCTGCGCCGTCGTGCGGATGAGCCCGTTCGTGTGGCCGTAGGTGCTCGACAGCAGGGACGCGAAGCTCGGGCTCGTCTTGGGCCACTGCGCCTCCGCGCGCCGGAAGAGGACCCCCTCCCGCGCCAGGCGATCGATGTTGGGCGAGGTCGGCCGCGCATAGCCGTAGGCCCCCAGGTGGTCGGCCCGCAGGGTGTCGATCGTGATCAGGAGCACGTTGAGCCGCGGCTTCGGACCGCGATCGCAGGACCACCAGGCCACGGCGTTCACCGCGGCGAGCAGGACCAGGGCGGCCCCGGCGACGCGCAGGCTGCCGAAGACGCTTGCGGCTCTGCGTACCCAGCCCGCCACCCGCTCTGCCTTCCAGGCGGCGAGCGCCGCCAAGCCGATCGCCAGGCAGAGGAGCCCCAGCCACAGGGCGTGCCGGTTGAGGATGGCGCGGAAGGAGACCAGAGCGAGCCCCGGAAGCCCGGCGCCCAGATAGCGGTTCGCCGCGACGAAGAGCGCTCCGCGCACGCTCCCCAGGAGCGCTCCCAGCGTGATTCCCGCGAGGAGGCTCCTGCCGAGCTCTTGGCCTTTTCGCATACCTCGCTCTCTTTCTCAAAGCGCCCAGGTTTGCAACGTCCGCACGCCTGGTCTATAGACTCGCCGGCCGCGAGGAGCTCCTGCGCCGCAGGCTCGGCTCGGGGGAGTGAGATGTCAACGGGCGAGTGACAGGGCCAGCGCCGCCAGTCCCACCACCAACGCGCCGCCGCCGAGCCAGAGGAGGAGCTGTACCCGGGAGGCGAGGGCGTCGACGCTCCGCGTAAGGGATTCGAGCTGATCCGCGATGTCGGTGACGAGAGCCGCCTGCTGGATCTCGTTCTCCTGCAGCCGCCGGACATCGGCCTTCAGGTCGGCGAGACGGCCGGCATTGAGATCGGGACCGGGCGCTGAGCCGGAGGAGCGCTGCTGGCGCTGTTTGCTGCTCTCGTAGAGGATGCGGGCCGCCTCGACGATCTTCGGGCCGTGGCGGACGACCTCCTCCCACTTCACCGATCGCCCGAGCAGCTCCCAGATCTTTTCTTTGTCCGCCATGACTGCCATCTTAAGGCATCTTCAGGAAGGCATGGCGAAAGCCCGGCGGGGGAGGCAGCGCTCCCCGAGGAGGGAGGGTGCTCTCCCCGAAAAGGGATGTGGCCCTCCCCAAGCGGGGATGAGCCCGGTACAGACGGGGAGGGTAGCCTCCCCAAGCGGGGATGAGCCCGGTACAGACAGGGAGGGTAGCCTCCCCAGGCGGGGATGAGCCCGGTACAGACAGGGAGGGTAGCCTCCCCGAGCGGGGAGGGACCTCGTACACGCGGGGGAGTCGCTCGTACACGAGGGGAGGACGCTGGTACGCGTGGGGGAGAGGCATCCCCGAAAGGGGAGGAGCCCGGCACAGCCGGGGATGTCGCTCCCCCGCGCGTACCAGCGCCTCCCCCACGCGTACGAGCCTTCTCCCCGGCTGTACGAGTGGTTCCCCCACGTGTACGAGCCTCTCCCCCCGCCGTACGAGCTTCCCGTCCCTGTGTACGAGCGCCCGTTACAGAGGGACGGACGTTCCGTCCGCGCGGACGACCTACCCCACGAGCGCTTCCAGCAGCCGTTCCGCCGCCCGGACGCCCCGTCCCTCCGGGTCCTGGTCCGGGTCGTAGGCGGTGATGCCCGCCGCGGCGATCTTCAGGTGACGGCCCGTTGCACGGACGACCTCCGCCACCTGGGCGACCGTCATCCCGTCCGGCGTGGCGAAGACGTTGGCTCTCAGCTCGGAGGGATCGAGGACGTCCAGGTCCATGTGGACGTAGGCCCGGTCCACGCGGGTGGCGAGATCGGCGAGGGCGGCGTCGAGGCTGTCCAGAGCCTCCACCGGCACCCGCGCGATCCGCTCGCGGTCGATCACTTCCAGCTCCGGGGGATCGAAGTCGCGGGCTCCGACGTGGATGAGGTTCCGCGGGTCGAGCGGATGGAATCCCGGGAGCTTCGCGGTCAGGGTCGGCCACGCCTTCCCCATCGCCACCGAGATGGCCATGCCGTCGAAGAAGCCGGAGGGCGTGGTGTCGGGCGTGTTCAGATCGCCGTGGGCGTCCATCCAGACCACTCCGGCCGGACCACCGATCCCCGCGAGGCTGCCCACGGCCGCGGCGTTGCAGTTGCCGGAGAGGACCACGGGCAGCCGCCCCTCCCCCCTCGCCTTCGACACCTGCTCCGCCACCTGCCGGTGCAGGAGCGGCGCCGAGGTCACCTCGGTGAGGAAGCCTTCGAGCCGGACGGGGACCACCTCGACCTCGTGCCCGGCCCGCTCCAGGGTGCCAGCCAGCCCCTGCTCGATCAGATGGAGTGGCCCGCGGCCCATCCGTACCCCGTAGTGGCCCGAGTCGTACGGCACCTGGATCAGGGTCAGCTTCATCCCTGCTTCTCCCCGGTGTCGATCAGCGCGGCCACGGCGCCGGCCGGGTCCTGGATCACGCAGTACTTGCCGCCGCCCATCTTCTTCGGACTGGCGATCACCTTGCCTCCGCGCTGCTCGCACTCGCGGATGCTCTCGTCCACGTCCGCGACCGTGATGTAGATCAGCCACTGCGGCGGCAGGCCGGCATTGACGCCCCGCGCATGGCAGACGCCCGCGACCCCGGCGCCTTCCGGGGTGGCCATGACGTAGTCGCTGTAGTCGCCCATGCTCAGGGCCTCGGGCTTCCAGCCGGTGACCGCGGCGTAGAAATCGCGGACCTCGTCGGCGTTCGGCACCGTCAGATCGGTCCACGCGACGGTCCCCACCTTCGGCTTCGGCGTCTCGCTCATGCGTGCGCTCCTTTCCAGGGGTCAGAGGGGTGCG
>JBJMGZ010000047.1:0-5133 GCA_045807605.1 Thermoanaerobaculia bacterium
GACATCGTGGCCCCGTGCGCGACTGGCGGCGTGCTCGGCCCTGCCACCATCCCGCGCATCCAGGCGCCGATCGTCTGCGGCGCGGCCAACAACCAGCTCGAGGACCCGGAGCGCGACGACGTCCTCCTCCAGGAGCGCGGCATCCTCTATTTGCCCGACTTCCTCGTGAACCGGATGGGGATCGTCAACTGCGCGGACGAGCAGTACGGCTTCGTGGAGCCCGATCCGCGCGTCGAGGCCCACCTCGGAAACGAGTGGGAGAACAGCGTCTACAACCTCTCGCTCTCGGTGCTCGACGAGGCCCGGCGCACCGGCCGGACTCCCGCCCGGGTCGCGCTCGACCTCGCCGAGCAGCGCTCCCGCGAGCTTCACCCGGTCTGGGGCCATCGCGGCGCGGAGATCATCCGATCGCTGGTCCGCAACGGCTGGGCGCGGTAGTAGAATGGCAGGGTTCGTTTCCAGACGTTCTCCATGATCGACGTCCTTCCTCAGCAGAAATCGCTGCCGTACAGCGAGGAATCCGAGCGCGCCGTGCTCGGCGGCATCCTCCTGGATCCGTCCGTGCTGCCCACGGTCTCGGGCCGGCTCAAGGCCGAGGACTTCTACCTGGAGCGCCACCAGGTCCTCTACCAGGCGATGCTCGACCTCCAGGAGGCCGAGACCGAGATCGACATGCGGACGCTCCAGGCCAAGCTGGAGCAGCAGGGTCGGTTCGAGTCGACCGGCGGCATCTCCTACCTGGCGACGCTCGACCTCGACCTCCCTGACATCGGCCGGATCGACGCCTACACGGAGATCGTCAAGGAGCGCTCGGTCCGGCGGCGGCTCATCCAGGCATCGGGCCAGATCATCCGCGACTGCCTGGATGGCGGCCTCGACGCGAACGAGGCGCTGGGCCGCGCCGAGCAGTCGATCCTCGGCTTGGGCGAGGAGGCGATCCGCCGCGGCTTCACGATCCTCGGCGAGGTCTTCCACACGACCCTGGAGGAGCTGGAGGAGCGTCCCGGCTCGATGCTCACCGGGGTGCCGAGCGGCTTCATCGACTTCGACCGCAAGAGCCACGGCCTGAACAAGGGGAACCTGATCATCATCGCCGGCCGGCCGGGCATGGGGAAGACCAGCTTCGCGCTCAACGTGGCCCAGCATGTGTCCATTCGGGAGCGCAAGGCCGTGGGCGTGTTCTCCCTGGAGATGAGCCAGCAGGAGCTGGCGCTGCGCATCCTCTGCTCCGAGGCGGACATCTCCTTCAGCAAGCTGCGCGCGGGGCACCTCTCGCAGAAGGAGTGGTCGAAGATCGTCGCGACCGTGCGCTCGATCGGCGATGCGCCGCTCTATATCGACGACTCGCCGAACCCGACGCTGCTGGAGGTCGCCTCCAAGGCCCGGCGCCTCAAGGCGGAGAAGGGGCTCTCCCTGGTCATCCTCGACTACCTCCAGCTCATGCAGGCCGGCGGCAAGTACGAGAACCGCAACCTGGAGATCGCCGCCATCAGCCGCGGAATGAAGCAGCTCGCCAAGGAGCTGGAGCTCCCCGTCATCGCCCTCTCCCAGCTCTCTCGCCAGCCCGAGCGGCGAGGCAGCGACCATAGACCACAACTTGCTGATTTAAGGGAGAGCGGAAGCATTGAGCAAGACGCAGATATGGTTGCATTTGTATATCGCGACGAGGTCTACGCCCCCACGGACGAGAACAAGGGGCTTGCCGAGCTGATCATCGCCAAGCACCGCAACGGCGAGACCGGTACGGTGGAGCTGGTGTTCTTCGGCGAGACCACCTCCTTCCGCAACCTGGACCGGCATGGGTTCGACAGCTCCGCACCTTTCTGAGGACGACCTCCTCCTGCCCGCGGCTCCCGAGGCCGGGCCCGGGGTCGAGGACCTCGAGGCCGCGCTGCGTCCCGCCTGGGTCGACGTGGATCTGGAGGCCCTGGAAAGCAACGTGGCCACGGTCAAGACCCGGCTGGGAGAGGGCACCCGCACCATGGCGGTCGTCAAGGCCGACGGTTATGGCCATGGCGCCGTGGGCGTCAGCCGCGTCCTCGAAGACGCCGGGGTGGACTGGCTCGGCGTTGCGCTTCTCGAAGAGGGAGCGGAGATCCGCCGCGCCGGCATCGAGATGCCGATCCTGGTGCTGGGCACGGCCCGGCCCGCCAAGATCGCGCTCTACCGCCGCTACCGCCTGACCCCGACGGTGTCGAGCCTCGACGAGCTGGCGCTGTGGAGCGGCTGGACGGCGGGGGAGCGGGAGGCGCAGCCGATTCATTTGAAGGTGGACACCGGCATGGGCCGCCTCGGCGTGGCGCTCGACGAGGTGGCGCAGGCGCTCGCCCTGGTGCGCTCCCACCCCGGCCTCCGCCTCGCCGGCCTGCTCTCCCACTTCGGCGACGCCGACGACCTCGCCAGCCCGCGCAACGACCTGCAGGCCCGGCGCTTCGACGAGGTGCTCGCGCTGCTCTCCGGAGAGGAGCGGGACCGGATCGAGATCCACATGGCGAACAGCGCCGCCACGCTCTACCGGCCGCAGAGCCGCTTCACGCTGGTGCGCCTGGGCATCGGCATCTACGGCATCGATCCCGCGGAACGGCCGGGGGAGCCGCCCTCCAAACAGGGGGAGGGCCTCCGCCCGGTGATGTCGGTGCGGGCGCGGATCGTCCAGCTCCGCGAGGTGCCGGCGGGCACGCCGCTCTCCTATGGCGGGCGGACGGTGACCCGCCGCCGCAGCCGGATCGCGGTCGTGCCGGTAGGATATGCGGACGGCTACGCCTGGCGGCTGACGGGCAAGGCCGAGGCCCTGGTGCGCGGCCGGCGGGTGCCGGTGGCCGGCTCGGTGACCATGGACATGACGCTCTTCGACGTCACGGAGACGCGCGCCGAGCTGGGGGACGAGGTCGTCCTCCTCGGCCGCCAGGGGGAGGAGGAGATCCCGGCGCTGGAGCTCGCCACCCACGCCGGCACGATCTCCTGGGAGATCCTCTGTCATCTCGGGCTGCGGCTGCCGCGCCGCTACATCCGCGGCGGCCGGGTCGAGGAGCTGGTGACGCGCTTTTCGCGGGAGGACGGATAGGTGGCGAAGATGCCGGGGGGGTTCGAGCGCTTCTTCACGGACATGGGCCGGTTCTTCCAGCTCGTGGGCCGGATCTTCGCCTGGACGCCGCGGCCGCCCTATGACGTGCGCGAGCTGTTCCGCCAGATGGTGAAGGTGGGGTTCAACTCCATCCCGGTCGTCTTCCTGACCGCCATGTTCACCGGCATGGTCATGGCGCTCCAGATGTTCACGGTGCTGCGGCGCATCAACGCCGAGAGCTTCGTGGGCTCGGGCGTGTCGCTCTCCATGGTGCGCGAGCTGGCGCCGGTGCTCTCCGGCCTGATCGTGGCCGGCCGCGCCGGCTCGGCCATGGGCGCGGAGCTGGGCACCATGCGCGTCACCGAGCAGATCGATGCCCTCGAAGTCATGGCCACCGACCCCGTGCACTACCTGGTCGTGCCCCGGGTCTGGGCCGGCACGATCATGCTGCCGCTCCTGGTCGTGCTGGCCAACGGAGTGGGCATCCTGGGCGGCTACCTGGTTTCCGTGGTCCTCATGGGAGCCAACCCGGTGACCTATACCGACCGCAGCTTCCAGTTCATGGACCTGAACGACGTGCTCTCGGGGCTCCTCAAGTCGGCGGTGTTCGGCTTCCTGCTGGCGGCGATCGGATGCCAGCAGGGCTTCTACGCGAGCGGCGGCGCCGAGGGGGTGGGGCGGGCCACCACGTCCGCCGTGGTGGTGGCGAGCGTCGCCATCCTGCTCGCGGACTTCTTCCTCACCCGGCTGCTCTTCTGATGTCCCTCTGATGCAAGAATCGAGCAAGATCAGCATCCGGGACCTCCACAAGTCCTTCGGTCCGAAGGTGGTCCTGGACGGGGTGGATCTCGACATCGCCCCCGGCGAGTCGCTGGCCATCATCGGCGGCTCGGGCACGGGCAAGAGCGTGCTCCTGAAGCACGTCATCGGCCTGCTGCGCCCCGAGTCCGGCACGGTCGAGGTGGACGGCGTCGCGGTCGAGCGGCTCGGCAACCGGGAGATCACCGAGTTCCGGCGCAAGTTCGGGATGTCGTTCCAGGAGGGGGCGCTCTTCGACTCCATGACCATCTGGCAGAACGTGGCGTTCCCGCTGCAGCGCCTGACGAAGATGAGCCGCAGGGAGATCGACGAACGGGTCAAGGAGTGCCTCGACATGGTCCGTCTCGAAGGGGTGCAGGAGAAGCTGCCGTCGCAGCTCTCGGGCGGCATGCGGCGCCGCGTGGGCTTCGCCCGCGCCATCTCCCACCGGCCGGAGATCCTGCTCTTCGACGAGCCCACGACCGGCCTCGACCCGGTGACCACGGCGCTCATCGACGAGGTCATCGTCGACCTGAACGACCGGCTCAAGACCACGACCGTCACCATCACCCACGACATGGAGAGCGCCTTCCGCATCGGCGACCGGATCGCCATGATCCACAAGGGGAAGATCGTCGCCTCGGCGCCGCCCGCGGAGTTCCGCCACCTCGAGGACCCGCGGGTGCAGCAGTTCATCCACGGCCGGGCGGAGGGTCCTCTTTCCGACGACGAACCGGGAACGCGCACAGGGCCAGGACAGCCAGCGACGCCAGACCGGTGAGCAGCCAGCCCGCGATCCGCGGACCGGTCCAGCGCTGGAACCGGAAGCGGACCTCTCTCTGACCCGCGGCCACCCGGGCCTGCAGCAGCCCGGCGCGCGTCGGCCTCACCTCCTGCCAGCCCTCCCTGCCCAGCACCTGCCAGCCCGGGAAGTACTGCTCCAGGACCAGGACGGTCCCCGGCCGGCCGTTCAGCCCGACCCGGATCCTGCCGCCGCCGCGGTCGAACCGCAGGGGCTCGACCTGGCGGCGCTTCCCGAGCCAGGTGGCATAGGGAGCAGCCGGCAGCCGCACGAGCTTCCGGGTGACCGGCCCTACGAAGAGCCCCACCCCGGCGCGGGCGAGCACGCCATGGTTCCCGACCGGCGTGAAGGCCTGGCGCACGGCCGGGGTGCCATACTCGGGATAGGCGCAGCAGAAGAGGCCCGTGTTCGCCTCCGGTCCGGGTGGTGGCTCTGGAGGGGGAAGGAACAGACCGGCGGCGCGGAAGGG
>JBJMGZ010000048.1:0-2789 GCA_045807605.1 Thermoanaerobaculia bacterium
CCTGCGTTGCAGGTGTCGGCCGTGCAGGCGATGCCGTCGTTGCAGTCGGCGTTGACCAGGCAGCCGGGCGTCCCGCCGCCGGCCGGAACCGCGGTCGTGCACGACGACGCCGGGCCGAAGCAGGCGTTGGCCGCGCCGATCGGGATCACCGTGTAGGAGTAGCTCCTGCCGTTCTGGAGGCTGGTGTCGGTGAAGGAGAGGCCGGTGGTCTCGCCGATCTTCACCTTGCCGAAGCTGCAGGCGAAAATGCCCTCGGCGCGGAAGACCTGGTACTTGGTGGCGTTGGCCACGATGCCCCAGCTCAGGGAGACCGACTTGTCACCCGGGGTGGCCGTGACGCCCGGCGCCGCCGTCGGGGTGTTGGCGCAGCCCGAATTCTGCACCGCCGGGGTGCTGCAGGCGATCTCCTGGTCGTTGAAGGCAGCGTAGATCGCCGTCATGTGCGGGGTGCCGTCGTTGAGGTTGCCGTTGTCGTCGTCGGCGGCGAGGTACTTGAGATAGCCGCTGGTGCTGCCGCAGCCGCCGAAGGGCGGGCCGCCTGCGAACCAGGTGCCGACACCGGTGGCGCCGAGGAAGGTCAGCCGGTTGGCGACTTCGTGGGCGGTGTTGTTGTCCAGGTTGAACGGCGCGGATTGCAGCTTGCGCTTCCACAGCGACCACACCGCCTCGGCATAGACCGCGCCGACGCAGTGCACGCTGCCGGCGCAGTTGGCGTTCGACCAGGTGTAGGTGTGCGGCAGGCCTGACTGGCGCTTGAGGTAGTCGATGTCGCGCACGCCGGTGCAGGTCAGGCAGGGATCCCCGAAGCCGGTGCAGACCGTGGTGCGGAAGTTGCGGCCGATGCACGAGTCGTTGAGCCGCAGGGCGGCGTAGATGTCGGCGATGCCCTCGCCGGAGGGGCCGGCGATGCCGGCCACGGAGTCGTTGGCGTCCAGGCCGTGGCCCCACTCGTGGTCGAACACGCCGGCGATCTCGCCGGTGTTGGCGCAGCCGCCGCCCGAGCGGTAGAAGTTCACCGTCCCGGCGGCGGTGCTCCAGAAGGCGTTGCAGGTGTTGTTGATATTCATGTTCGAGGTGAGCTGCCCTTGGAGCCAGGTGTTCGAGGGCAGGTGCGAGCGCGCCATCTCCTTGATGCGGTTGATCTCGTAGAAGCCCGTGCGCGCGGCGTGGGTGTTGCCGGCGCCTCCGAAACCCGGCGTCGTGCAGTCGGTGCCGGACGAGGTGCCGAAGTCGAGGTTGCCGCTCTGGGTCAGGCTGCTGGTGCCGCAGTTGTCGCTGATGCGGACGTATTGGCCGGTCAGGCTCGCGGTCAGGTTGCCGGTCGCCGAGAGGTTGCCGCCGGTGTCGGTGACGACGGTGCCGCTCGAAGTCGTGACGTTCATCCAGGGCATGGGCCAGCCGGCCTGCTCGGCGCCGTCGGGGACGATGCCGTCGTTGGTCACCGGATAGACGCCGCCCTTGGCCTCGGCGTAGTGGTTCTGATCCACGTTGGCCAGCACCTCGCCGCTGTAGGCGTCGACGAGGGTTTCCCAACTGCCGGCGTCGTCTTCGACGCTCACCTTCACCGACCAGGCCAGCCGGTACTGATAGCCCTGACCGACGGCGACCCCCGCGCCGTTGCCGCCGCGCGCCATCGGGACGTAGACCAGCTCGGCCGGCGCCCACTGGCCGGTCACCCTGGCGGGGAGGAGGAAGCCCTCGCTGGCGAAGACCGCCTCCTCGACGCTGATCCGGCGTCCGCCCGGAGCCGGAGCGCGGTCGGCCCAGGCGTGGGTGCCGAGGAGGACCAGGTTGCCGTGGTTGATCGTCGCCGAGAGATAGCTGCCGCGCACCGGGATGCCGTCGAGGGTGCGCTGCGCGCTCAAGTGGATGACCTCGCCGTCGTCGGACGCCTGGACGCGCGGGGCCGCCACCTCGCGCCGGTCGATCCCGAGGTCGGCCTGGTTGGCGGTGAGGTAGCCCAGGAAGGCATCGCCGGCATTGGCGGCATTGGCGGCATTGCCGGCCTGCAGGCGGTTGCTGGCGCCGTTGCCGGCGATCAGGGGCACCGAGAGGATCAGGGTCTCGAAGCGCCCGCTGCGGCGGTCGACCCGCGCCGAGGCCGGGTCGACACCCAGGCGGGCGAGGCGCTGCTCGAGCTGGAGCGCGGCCTGCGCCGGGAGCTGGCGGGTCTCCTGGAAAGAATCCTGGATCGTCAGGTCGGGGTGGCGGTACTCCTTGCCGGAGACCGGAGCCGGCCTCTCGGGCGGCTCAATGGCCGGCAGGGCTCCGGCGAAGGTCAGCAAGGCGATCAGGGACAGTGTCCAACGGGTTGATCCGCTCATTTCGGTCTTCCTCTTTTCGTTCAGCAGGCCGGTCATTTGAGAGCGTGCTCATAATTGAAGGTGCCCTGCGCCGGGAAAAGCGATACCGCGGCGGCCGAACGGATCTACCGGGTCTCCTCCTCCTCTTGGCCGTAGCGGCTTGGTTTCCCGGCCCGTCTTATACTCAAGCCATGAGATCCGTGGCTGACGACCTGCGGGACGAGCTTCAGAACGACGTGCTCCGCTTGCCGTTCGAGGAGCGCATGGCGCTGGCTCTGCAGCTTGGGGAGCGGGGGCTGGAGCTCTTCTGCCAGGCGAACGGCCTCGATCGCGAAACCAGCGGCTACATCCAAAAGCTCTACGGCTTCGAAAGCAGCTCCTCGCGGACGTCCGGCGGATCGTGGCGGAGGCCGAGAAGGCTTCCGGCAAGAGCATCGTGCAGCCCGGGATGGCGACGCCGTAGGCCCGTTCTGCCGACCTGACTCC
>JBJMGZ010000049.1:0-4990 GCA_045807605.1 Thermoanaerobaculia bacterium
CGGCGTCCGCGGAGTCGACCGGCTCGTCGAGCCGCTCCACCAGCGCGGTCCCGCCGGCGGTGAGCCAGCAGAGCACCTGGCGGCGGTCCTCCGGGCAGCGCTGGCGGCGCACCAGCCCCTTGGCTTCGAGGCGGTCCAGCAGCCGGGTGACCCCCGGGGCGTGCTCGACCATCCGCTCGGCGATCTCCAGCGTCGGCAGGCCCTGCTCGCCCGCCCCGCGGAGGATGCGCAGCACGTTGTACTGCTGCATCGTGATGTCGTACGGCTCCAGGACCCGGCCGACGGCGCGCCGGACGAGGTCCGAGGTGCGAATCAGCGCCACGACCACCTCCTGACCCCGCGAGCGGAAGGGCTTGCCTTGCCGGATCTCCCTCTGCAACGGGCTCGTCTCTTCCATGGGAATCAGTGTACAGATCAATAGTTGACATGTCAAGTATCTATCGAGCCAGCACCGGGCGCTCCGCTCGGGCTCGCCGTTTGCATTCAAACTCGACCCGCGCATGCTCGTCTATGGCGACACCAAGAGGGTCGAAGATCCCCGGGAGAAGGGTGCGAGGATCCGCGCCGGCCTGGAGCGGCTGGAGCTGCTCGAGCTGCCGATCGAGCGGCATGCCGTGCTGGCGGAGCTGCTGGTCGAGGCGGGGGAATTGGAGCAGGGTCTGCTGGACCATCAGCTCACGCTCGATGGCGAGGAGCGGCCGAGCCTGTTGAGGGAGGCGGCGTCGCGGCTGACCCGCGCGGTGGCCGAGGTGCTGCTGCCGTCCTTCCGCACCTTCGGCGCGCTGCCGCCAGGCTCGGCGGTGCGGTTCGCGACGGCGCCGGTCGAGCGTGCCCTGACCGAGCTGCTGGCCTTGAAGCTGCCGCCGGAGGTCTCCGTCTCCACCCCCGAGGGCTACGCCTTCTATGGCCTGTACCCCGAGACCTACTTCTGCGCCGCCGAGGCGCTGCGGGGCGAAGGGAGCGGCCCGCTGCGCGTCGTCGGCATCCGCAGCATCGGCACGGGCCTGGCGGCGGCGGTGGCGGCCGTGGCGGGGGAGCGGGCGTCGGTGGCCAGCGTGCGGCCCGCGGGGCACCCCTTCACGCGCCAGCTCGCCATCGGCCAGCGGCTGGGGCGCGAGCTGCTGGCCGGGATAGGGGAGAGCAATGGCGGCCGGCCGCGCTACGCCGTGGTCGACGAGGGGCCGGGGCTCTCCGGCAGCTCCTTCGGCTGCGTCGGCGACTGGCTGGAGGACCGGGGCGTGGCGCCGGAGGCGATCTCCTTCCTGCCCAGCCACCGCGGCGGGCTGGGGCCCTATGCCAGCGAGCGGCACCGGGGACGGTGGCAGCGGGCGCGCCGGCACGTCGTCGAGTTCGAGCGCGTGTTCGCCTCGCCGGAGGCCCGCTGGCCGCTCTCCCGGTGGGTGGAGGACCTGACCGGGACGCCCGAGGCAGCGCTGGAAGACCTGAGCGCCGGGCGCTGGCGCGAGCGCCTGTTCCCGGACCGTTCGCGGTGGCCGGCGGCGGACGTCCAGGGCGAGCGCCGCAAGTACCTGCTGCCGGCGGCCGGCCGGAGATGGCTCCTCAAGTTTGCCGGTCTCGGCCGCTACGGGCGCGAGAGGCTGGCCATCGCGGAGGCCCTGGGGGGCGCCGGCCTGATCCCTCCTATAACCGGTCTGCGGCACGGATTCCTGGTGGGCCCCTGGCTGGAGGACGTGCGTCCGCTGCCCCTTGCCCCCGAGGTGGACCGCCTGGCGCTGCTCGACGCCGTGGCGGGCTATCTCGCCTTCCGCGCCGCGCGCTTCCCCGCCTCGCGGCAGGAGCGCGGCGCCACGCCGGTCAAGCTGTTCGAGATGATGGCGTTCAACACCAAGAGCGCCCTGGGGCCTCACCTTGCCGCCGGCATGAGGGAGTGGCAGGACCGCGTGGCGGAGGTCTCCCGCCTGGAGCGGCCCGTGCTCACGGACAACAAGATGCACGCCTGGGAGTGGCTGGTGACGCCGGAGGGGAAGATCCTCAAGGCGGACGCCCTCGACCACCACCGCGCCAACGACCTGATCGGCCCCCAGGATCCGGCCTGGGACCTGGCCGGCGCCGCCGTCGAGCTGGACCTCGGCGAAGCCGAGCTCAACCTCCTCGCCGACGCCGTATCCCGCCGCAGCGGCGTGCCGCGCGCCGAGCCGGTCCAGCTCGGCTTCTATGCCGTGGCCTATCTCGCCTTCCAGGTGGGCCGCCACACCCTGGCCGCCGAGGCTCTGGAGCAAGTGGCGCCGGCGGAGTCGGCCGGCATGCGCTCCGAGATCGACCGCTATGCCGGCAAGCTTCGCCGGGCGCTGGCGCGGGGCGCCAGCGTGGCGGCGTAGGGTCAGTCCCTCTCCTCCTCCCAGTGGGCCCGGAATCCCTGGACCTGCTCCAGGGTCTCCCCGAAATCCCCCCGGAAGCAGACGGCGCGGTCGTCGACGAAGACGTGGGCGGCAGGCTTGCGATCGGTCACCTCGGAGACCCAGGCGTCGAGGCCGTGCTCGGCGAGCCAGGCCCGGGCGTCGTCGGCCCAGCGGGTGGTGAAGACGACCACCCGGTAGCCCTTCTCGTTCAGCTCCCGCAGGAAATCGCCGGCCCCGGGCCGCGGCGGATCCCAGTGCTCCTCATGCCGCCAGCCGGTGTAGACGTCGAGCACGCCGTTCAGGTCGACGCAGACGATGGGACGCCGGTCGTTCAGGGGAGACGGATCGCTCATGGACGTGATTTTCCAACATCTTCATGGCACATGGGTTGCACAGCTTCGTAGAAGGACGTATCTCGTCCAGAGGAGACCTCCATGATCCACAAAGGCGTTCGCATCGAGCCGGCGCAGGGGAAGCTGGGAGTGTTGCTGGTGGGCCTGGGCGCGGTCTCCACCACGTTCATCGCGGGAGTCGAGGCGATCAAGCGAGGCCTGGGCAAGCCGATCGGCTCGCTGACCCAGATGGGCACCATCCGCCTCGGCAAGCGGACGGAGAGCCGGGTGCCCCGCATCGCCGACTTCGTGCCCCTCGCCAGGCTGGAAGACCTGGTCTTCGGCGCCTGGGACATCTTCCCGGACGATGCCTATGCCGCCGCCAGCGAAGCCCAGGTGCTCGACAGCCGCCTGCTCGACCAGCTCCGTCCCGAGCTCGAAGCGATCCGTCCCATGAAAGGGGTGTTCGATCCCTTTTACGTCAAGCGGCTCCACGGCACCTACGTCAAGGAGGGCGGGACCAAGTGGGATCTCGCCCAGCAGCTCATCGAGGAGATCGAGGAGTTCGAGCGCGAGCGCGGGATCGACCGCTCGGTGATGGTGTGGTGCGGCTCGACCGAGATCCACCTGTGCTGCTCGGAGGTCCACCAGTCGCTCGACGCCTTCGAGGAGGGTCTCCGGCGCGACGACGAGGCGATCGCGTCGAGCATGATCTACGCCTACGCGGCCCTGTCGCTGGGCATCCCCTTCGCCAACGGCGCGCCCAACCTGACGCTGGACGTGCCGGCCCTCCGCGAGCTGGCGGAGAAGAAGCGGGTGCCGATCTGCGGCAAGGACTTCAAGACCGGCCAGACGCTGATGAAGACCATCCTGGCCCCCGGCCTCAAGGCCCGGCTGCTCGGCCTCCAGGGCTGGTTTTCGACCAACATCCTCGGCAACCGGGACGGCGAGGTGCTGGACGATCCCGAGAGCTTCAAGACCAAGGAGGTCAGCAAGCTCTCGGTGCTGGAGCACATCCTCCAGCCCCACCTCTACCCGGACCTCTACGAGGGTTTCCACCACCAGGTGCGGATCAACTACTACCCGCCGCGCGGGGACAACAAGGAGGGGTGGGACAACCTCGACATCTTCGGCTGGCTCGGCTACCCGATGCAGATCAAGATCGACTTCCTCTGCCGCGACAGCATCCTGGCCGCGCCTCTGGTGCTCGATCTCGCACTGTTCCTGGACCTCGCCCGCCGCGCCGGCATGCACGGCATCCAGGAGTGGCTCTCGTTCTACTTCAAGAGCCCAATGACGCTGCCCGAGCTGTACCCGGAGCACGACCTGTTCATCCAGCAGATGAAGCTCAAGAACACCCTGCGGTTCATGATGGGCGAGGAGCAGATCACGCACCTGGGGCTGGATTATTACGAGGCGGACTGATCGTCCTCCTGTACGTCGCCTCGTCGGTCGCCCCCCACCAGTACTTGTAGCTCTCCCGTCCCCGCAGGAAATCGATTCGGCGCATGCCTCGGCGGATCGCGTCTTCGATGACCGATCCCACGATCATGACACCCGGGCTCAGCTTCGCGTGCTCGGGATCGAATCCCTGCATGTAGCAGCAGAAGGTGTCCCTCTCTCGGAACCCGTAGAGCGCTGCCAGCGGATCGCCGTCGAGGCGGAGGATGTATAAACCCAGCGCGCCGCGACCCTGGAACCCCGCCGCGACGTCGCGATGAAAGGCGAGAGCGTCCGGACCGAGTGGACTCCGGCGGGCGCCGTGCAGCCGGAGCAGGACGTCCAACATCTCCTCCCAGCTCCCCTCGTCCGCCGTCTTCAGCTCGAGCTTCCCGAGCGCCTCGGCTTTGCGCCGGTATTTACGGAGGTTGGCGAGCTGGCGGGTGTGGATGGCCTCCGGCAGCAGGACCGGGCAGACGTCCCGCGGCTCGGTCCGGGCGCGGAAGCCGTCCGGCGGATCGACGCGCAGGAGGGGAGACTCGCCGGGGACCGGCTCGAAGTCGCAAGCATCCCAGCTCTTCCGCCGGGCCGCCAGATGGCCGAGCAACGCCGCCGTCGCCTCGTCTTCGGTCTCGGGGTCCGTCACGACATCCAGATAGTCCGAGAGGCCGCCGCCGCAGAAAGCCACCGTCCGCTCGCCATCCTTGGGATAGAGGAGGAAGGGCGCCAGGGCCGCGAGCCTGCCCTCCCGCCGGACGGCCAGGATCCAGGGTGTTGCCGGCCGGAAGGCCCGCAGCCAGGCGAGGAGCCACTCGGGACGCTGGAAGGGGGTCGTCCGGGGGGACCGGTCGCAGAGGG
>JBJMGZ010000050.1:0-4775 GCA_045807605.1 Thermoanaerobaculia bacterium
GCGGATCTCGCCGAAGGCGTCCCCCATGCCGAGCGCTTCCGCGCGCTGGCGCAGGGTCTCCTTCACCCGCTCCTCGAAACCGGAGTAGGTGTGGACGATGTACCACTTCCGATCGGGGATCGTCTCTTCGGTCATCCGAACATCCTCACAATGCCCTGATAGCCCCAGATGATCAGCCGGTCCGCCACGAACAGAAACGCCGCGACGACGACGCTGGTGACGATGACCACGATCGTCGTCGACACCACCTCGTCACGGGCCGGGAAGGAGACCTTCCGCATCTCCGTGCGCACTTCCGACAGGAATTCCTTCGTCTTCGTGAACCAATTCATCGCTTGGGCCTCGATCTGTCTACAAAAGACTGAAAAAGACTGGCAGGCCAGGAGGGACTCGAACCCCCAACCCTCGGTTTTGGAGACCGATGCTCTACCATTATGAGCTACTGGCCTGTACGACTCTTCTATGTCAAAACGCGCCGGGAGGGGACGAGCCCCTCCCTACGCCGAACCCACCCGTTTCCTACTTGACGATCTCGGTGACCGTGCCGGCGCCGACGGTGCGGCCCCCCTCGCGGATGGCGAAGCGGACCCCCTTCTCCATGGCGATCGGCGCGATCAGCTCGACCTCGAGGTTCACGTTGTCCCCCGGCATCACCATCTCAGCCCCTTCCGGCAGCGTCGCGACTCCCGTCACGTCCGTCGTCCGGAAGTAGAACTGCGGACGGTAGCCGTTGAAAAACGGCGTGTGCCGGCCACCCTCTTCCTTGGTCAGGATGTAGACCTCACCCTTGAACTTCGTGTGCGGCTTGATCGAGCCCGGCTTCGCCAGCACCTGACCCCGCTCCACGTCGTCCTTCTTCGTGCCGCGAAGCAGCACGCCGATGTTGTCCCCCGCCTGCCCCTGGTCGAGAAGCTTCTTGAACATCTCCACACCCGTCACGATCGTCTTCGCCGTGTCGCGGATGCCCACGATCTCCACCTCGTCGCCGACCTTGACGATCCCGCGCTCGATCCGCCCCGTCACCACCGTGCCGCGGCCGGAGATCGAGAAGATGTCCTCGATCGGCATCAGGAACTCCTTGTCGATCGCGCGCTCCGGCAGCGGAATGTAGTCGTCCACCGCGGTGATCAGCTCGATGATCTTGGCGCCCCACTCGCTGTCGGCCGTACCGCTCTCCAGAGCCCGCAGCGCCGAGCCGCGGATGATCGGAATGTCGTCGCCCGGGAAGTCGTACGAGCTCAGCAGCTCGCGCAGCTCCAGCTCCACCAGGTCGAGCAGCTCCGGATCGTCCACCATGTCGCACTTGTTCATGAACACCACCATCGACGGCACGCCCACCTGGCGCGCCAGCAGGATGTGCTCCCGCGTCTGCGGCATCGGACCGTCCGCCGCCGACACCACCAGGATCGCGCCGTCCATCTGCGCCGCGCCGGTGATCATGTTCTTCACGTAGTCGGCGTGACCCGGGCAGTCGACGTGCGCGTAGTGGCGCTTCTCGCTCTGATACTCCACGTGAGCCGTCGCGATCGTGATGCCGCGCTCGCGCTCCTCGGGAGCCTTGTCGATCTGGTCGAAGGCGATGAAGTTCGCCAGCCCCTTCGAGGCCAGAACGCGCGTGATCGCCGCCGTCAGGGTCGTCTTGCCGTGATCGACGTGACCGATGGTGCCGACGTTGACGTGCGGCTTCGAACGGTTGAACTTCTCCTTGCCCATGGCGCTATCCGATGCCTCCTAAAGACGGGGTATTTGTTATCGAGACGAGCTCGGTATTCGACTTGCCTTCAGCAGCCCCTGACCCCGAGGCTGGTTTATGGAGCCCACGACCGGATTTGAACCGGTGACCCCTTCCTTACCAAGGAAGTGCTCTACCCCTGAGCCACGTGGGCTTTTGAGACACCCGTAGGCTCGCCTCGGACCGGTGCCCGGACGGCCTCCGACGGTCAAAACCGCGCGATCTTACCTTGACCCCCACATCGTGTAAAGCCCCTTCACTCGCGTTCTCGCGGTCCTACCTGAGGTGACAGGGGGAGCCCGGCGAGGAGCCCCGGGAGAGGGCTTCCCGAGGAGAAGGACAGCGATTGTGCCAGAGTCGGGAACGGATGTCCAGCCCCCAAAACCGGACGGACCTGAGATTCTGGGGCTCCGGGAGCGTACAACCGGCCGGGGGACCGCGGAATTCCCGCGACGGCCTCAGCGGCGCTCTTCGAGCAGGCCCCGAAGACGGGCGAGCTCGGCCTCCGCGGCCTCGGCCCGCAGGCGTTCGCCGGGTAGAAGGCCGAACGGAAGGGGCCGTCCCGGAGCCGGATGGGGCCCACTCCCTTCCGGATGGGGGCCCTCCGAGCGGGATGGGGGCGATCCCCATCTCGAAGGGCCTCTCCCCCACCTTCTCGGGGACCTCCCCCATCCCGCTCGCAGCCATCCCCATCTTCCAGGGGGTGTCCCCCACCGGGAGAGGGACCCTCCGATCTGGATGGGGCTCTCCCCCATCTCGAAGGGCGTCTCCCCCATCTTCTCGGGGACCTCTCCCATCCCGCTCGAAGTCATCCCCATCTTCCCGGGGGCGTCCCCCACCGGGAGAGGGATGCTCCGATCTGGATGGGGCTCCCCCCATCTCGAAGGGGATGTCCCCCATCGGGATGGGGACGTTCGCCATTTCGCCGGGGGAGTCCCCCATCTCTCTCCGGATCGCCCCCTTCCGGATGGGGCAGATCCCCTTCGTGAAGGGCGCCTGCCAAAGATCGGATCAGCCCTCGCGAGCCATGTTCGCCCGGCGCATCCGCTGACCCCGGCTCGCAGCCTGGTGCTATCCCGGTTCCCGCACGGGGCCGAAGGGGCGCTCCGCGTCCTGTTGCGGGACCGGCTGCGCCGCGCCCGGCGGCGGCGCCCCCTCTACGGGCTGCGCGCCGGGCAGCCGCTCGACCAGGAACCAGCGTCCGGCGGAGCGCACGCGGACACTCGCGAGATAGGGGCCGAACGCGGTGCTCAGGTGCTCCGGGTCGCCGCGCAGGAGGAAGTACCGGAAGTACCGGCCGTGCCGCGGATAGGAAAACTTCTGCGGGCTCCATTCGTCCCACTCCGCGAGCAGGCCGTCCTCCCAGTTCTGGCCCGGGCGGTAGCGGACCGGGGAGTTGAAGAACTGGACGAAGGAGAAATGGATCCGCCCCCCCTTCTCCACCTGATAGTAGGCGGGGAACTGCGTGAGCACCGGGGGCCAGGGGTAGTCCGTGACGATCTTGGGGTACATCAACCCGGCCAGGGCCTGGCCCGGCTCCGTGGCGGCCAGGAGCTCCTCCAGGCCGGCGGTCTCCGCGCCGAAGCTCAGGAAGCTCGCCGAGGTCTGGCCGGCCTGCACGATCAGGAGCCCGCCCAGGAGGAGCGCCGCCACCCGCTTGCGCACGGCCGACGGCGGCACCGGGAGCGCCGGCACGGCCAGCATGAACGCCAGGACGAGGATCCTCTGCGCCACGAAGTAGCCGCTGGCGAACTCGGGCAGGATGAAGTAGAGGGCGAAGAGCCCCAGCGCCGGAACCAGGAAGCGCGACCGGTAGAGGAGATCCGCCGGCCTGCCGTCGGACCTCGCCGGCGGACGCGAATCCGAGCGGGAGAACGGCACCGCCAGGGCGAGGACCGCCAGCATCAGGATCGTCATCAGCAGGAAGTGCGTGCCGCCGATGAATTCGCCGAAGCAGTCCTTCGGCAGGTTGGAGATCTTCTGCTGCAGGGGCAGGTAGTACGGCTGCGTGGCCTGGATGCGCTCCTGGTAGGCCGTCATGACCTCCGCCGCGTGGAGGTGGATCCAGGCGAGGACGCCCATGCCGGCGGCCAGGCCCGGCACGAGCGCCGACAGCCAGGCGGCCAGCCGCTTCCAGCCCGGCCGGCGGGCGATCGCGAGCCAGCCGGCGAGGCCGGCGAAGACGAGCATGAACTGCAGGTGGATGCCGTAGAACAGCAGGGTGCAGGCGGCCAGGGGGAGCCACTCGCGCCAGCCGAAACGGGGACGGTCGAACAGCCGGTCGGCCAGAGCGCCGCCGGCCAGCACGACCGGGTAGGCCAGGAGGTTGTCGGCGAAGCCCCAGTAGAACGCATGGTTGTAGGTCACGGCCAGGGCGAAGAGCGCGTACCAGTCCGGCCGGCCGGTACGGCGGCAGAGAGCCACGGCGGCCGGCACCACGAGGGCGAGGCTGAGGGCGAGGACCACCTTCCCCGCCTGCTCGATGGGCATCAGCCAGGCCAGGCCGGCCGTGATCATCTCGAACAGCCCCTGGGGCCGGAGCAGCGCCGGCTCGTAGGCCTGCCGGAGCATCCGCGACGGATCGTTGTAGTAGCGCAGGATCGAGGCCACCGCGAGCTGCTGCGGATAGTCGACCATCGGCAGGTAGCGGATGAGCCAGAGCGGCAGGACCCAGACGAGGCTCGCGAGCCAGAGCACGGCGCGGACGCGCGCCGGACGTGCAACGGCCGGAGGCACCTCCGGGGCGGAGGCTGTGTTTGCCACGGGGGGCTCGGTCAGTGGGAGCGGTTGGGACAAGGGACGATGGAGCGGGAGACGGGATTCGAACCCGCGACCAACAGCTTGGAAGGCTGTGACTCTACCCCTGAGTTACTCCCGCTGGGAGAGATGGTGGAGGCGGATGGATTCGAACCACCGTAGGGCATAGCCCAGCAGATTTACAGTCTGCCCCCTTTGGCCACTCGGGTACGCCTCCAATGAGCTTCTTTTCGCGCCGGGTCCTGGAGCCGGCACCCGGAATCGAACCGGGGACCTACTGTTTACA
>JBJMGZ010000051.1:0-2865 GCA_045807605.1 Thermoanaerobaculia bacterium
TGGGCCGAAAGGCCCGGCCTTCTTTCAGGGAGGTACAATGGCTGGCGTTCCGCCGATTCATCCGGACAAGCCGGCGAGGACGCCGGCGCACCCAGGGAAAGCGCGCCCTGCCAATTCCATAGGCCGTAGCGTCGTAGACGATCTCGGCCTTCTGGTAGGAAAGCAGGTTCCGGTAGCCGCCGTGCGGCGGAATGAAGCCTTGGCTCATTTCCTCTCCGGCAGGATCACCCGCAGCGCCCGCTCCCGGGTGCGATAGCGCAGGGGCGTTTCCAGCACCGTCACCTCGCCGTCCAGGTAGACCGGCACCGAGCTCTGCTTCATCTCGATCGTGAATTCGGATGCGGAAAGGCAGTCGAACCAGCTCGTCCCCTTGACGTCGCGGAACAGGCTGAGCAGCAGGAGGCCGACCAGCCCGAGACCCGTCTCGCTCCTGGCGATGTAGAGATAAAGGTTGCCGCTGTCGAGCCGCGAGCGCGCACCATAGGACAAGGCGCCCATCTCGTACTCGTTGTTGCCGATGAATGCGAACTGGGTCTTGCGGACCAGCTCGCTCCCCTCGATGAGGACCCGCATCCGCAGCGCCTTGTGGTGCGGCAAGACCTGAATCGCGGCTGAGAGCGTGGCCGCCCACTTACCCCGCCGCTTCTCCTCCCGCTCGCGGTCGCGCACCTTCACGACCGGCGGGTAGATGCCGAGCTGTGAGTTGTTGAGGAAGATCTCGCCGTTGACCTCGCCAAGGTCCAGCGCATGGACGCCCCCCTCCATACCTTCCGCGATCAGCCGGACCGCTCCAGGGAGATCGGTCGGGATCCCGAGATCGCGCGCGAAGTGGTTCAGCGTCCCGGCGGGCAGGACGCCCAGGGGGATCGGACCGCCGGCCAGACAGGCCGCCACGGTGCGGAGCGTGCCGTCTCCGCCGCCGGCCACGACCGCGTCCACTCCGGAGCGCACCGCCTCTTCCACGGCCGCGCCGACCTGCTCGCCGGGGACGATGCGCACGTCCGCCTCGATCCCCGCGTCGCGGAACAGTCCGCGCAAGGTCTCGGCGTCGATCTCCCCGGCGCTGCCCGAGCCGGCTTCGGAGTTGACGATCGCCGCGACACGCATCGCCGGTTCAGCTTGCCGCGGGCAGCAGCTCGCGCAGGGCTTCGTGGATGCGCCGGCGCAGCGCCGGACCGGCGCCGTCGAAGGACACTCCGACCGCGCCTCCCAGGCGCCAGCGCACCGCGCCCGAGACCCGCAGAAGCTCGGGCTTCGAATCGGTGCCGAGCACGAAGCTCAGCGGCTTGCGCACCCGCCATTCGTCCGGGGCCGGACTGAGGCAGACGCCGCCGGAGGAGAGGTTCTCCAGCCGGAGCCCGAGCCGCTCGCCGCCTTCCAGGGTCAGGAGCACATCGCGGTCCACCCAGATGCGCGGCTCCATGCGGCTTGTCGGCGCCATGAGCGCGTGCCTGCGCGCCGTCCGCCGCCGGGGCACGGGCGCGCGCAGCGAGATCTCGATCTCGGGATGCTTCCTGAGCAGCTCCTGGAGCGGCTCTTCCGGGATGCGGTAGACCACGGTGGGGCCCAGCGTCCGCGCGGAGAACTGGCGCGGCGCGGCGTCGAGCGCTTCGCCCTCGCCGAAGACGTCGCCCGGACCCAGGGCCCGCACGCGCTCGATCGGCTGGCCGACCACCTCGTTGCGCACCACCACCCCGCCCCGCGACACGACGTACAGCCCGTCGCACTCGTCGTCCTTGCGGAACACGATCGAGTTGCCGTCGAAGCTGCGCTCTTCGGACGCCGCCGAGAGCTCCGCCACCCACTCGTCCGGCAGGCCTTCGAAGACAGCCACTCTCTTGAACAAGGATTGCAGCATCGGAACCTCCCCTCAAAACAGACAGCAGCACACCAGAAGGGCGATTGTGCCACAGGCCGGGGTAAACTGGCTCGGCTTGCCGCAGTCGTGGGCCCTACTTTCGCTGTTCCTCCTCCTCACCTTTCAGGAGAGTCCCCTCGTCCAGCGGCAGATCTTCCTCGCCCGGCTCAACCAGGAGCGCTCGGTCCAGGGCCTTCCTCCTCTCCGCCTCGTCGAATCCCTGAACCAGGTGGCACAGCACAGCGCCGAGGAGATCCGGGACCGCAATGCCCGCAATGTCGAGCCCCCCGGTCCCGACGCCATGCAGGAGATCCGCCGCCAGCTCGGCCGGGCGGGCTACGAGGCCCACGGGTGGAGCCACAGCTTCGTCGGAGGCCCCGGGGACCCGGGAGTCATCGTCGACTGGTGGAAGGGATCGGACCAGGCATCGTTCCAGTCGGTCACGGATGCGAACTACCAGGAGCTGGGGATCGGGATCGCGGATTTCCACGGGACGCCGCTCTACACGTTCCTCCTCGCCTGGCGCGAGAGCGAGTTCTTCGCGCGCCAGACCGCTCCCCTGGCGGATCTGGAGCAGGTGCGGGCGCAGATGCTCGCCACGGTCAACGCCCGGCGCGAGGCGGTGGGCGCGGCGCCGCTGGTGCTCGATCCCCGGCTGAACGAGGCGGCGCAGAAGCACGCGCAGGACATGCTGGCCCGCTCCTACTACGATCACCGGAACCTGGAGGGGCTCCAACCGCGCGCCCGGGTGACCCAGGCCGGCTATCGGCCGAACCTGGTGGCCGAGAACATCGCCCGCGGGCACACCACGGTCGAGGAGGCCATGGATGCCTGGATGCAGAGCCGCGGACACCGCGGCAACCTGCTCAACGCGGCGTTCACGGAGATGGGCGTGGGGTGCGCCGTGGGGAGGAACGCGGCGGGGTATACCGTGCTCTGGGTTCAGGACTTCGGGCGGCGGCGGTAGCGGGAGCTCTAAGGGTGTCTCGAAAGCCGTCTGTCCGGGG